>JBILCF010000142.1:0-7596 GCA_044353325.1 Chitinophagaceae bacterium
GCAAAACACACAAGGCACATTAGATTATTCTAACCTTCGTGAATCTGATTTTTGTGAAATGCCGTATTTGCTATATGCACCAACCACGCGCAGTCGACGAATTGATATTGGAGAAGGAATTGACGGCATTGGTATTAAACCCTCTATTTACCTCACTGATAAACAAGATTGGATCGAAGAAGCATTGAAATTTCTTACGAATAAAAATTAATGTCACTTGATAAGTGAGGCAGTGGCTAACACGGGTTTGGCAAAATTGGCGGTTCAGTGCTTCGTATGACAGATTTTACTAAATTTGAATTTGGTGCTTCGTTTGAAGTTTTGTGATTAAAATCGCCAACTTCGCCAAGCCCGAAAACGTTAAAAATAATTTACGGCTCCCCAAACTCATCAACAATAACCTTGACATGCGCTGGCGTCAGTAATCGAAGACCTGGCCTATAACCATGACTCTTTAGCGTAGGCAAAACAGTATCGCTTAATTTGATCCATTTGCGTAATTGAGCACTGGCACTTTTCTTTGATATGTTCGGGAAATAGAGCTGGGCAAGCTCACAGTAACCGTATGATTTTATTCTAAATTTCTCTTCCATTTTCTAAACTGGTCTAATTGGGTATAAAAAAAGCCCTGGGGTTTCCAGGGCTTTAAGTTTAAAATGACATTGCTAATCGGGTTCCTAACCTAGTGGATAGTAGTTCCATATCTTCACCTACTTTTTTATCTACAATTCGGGCATAGTGCTGCGTGCTTGTAATGTTTTTGTGTCCAAGCATTTTACTAACCGATTCAATAGGCACACCATTCATCATTGTAAGCGTGGTCGCAAATGTGTGACGAGCGATGTGATAAGATAAGTTTTTGGTGATGCCACAGAAGTCGGCAATCTCTTTGAGGTAAGCATTCATCTTTTGATTGCTCAGTATGGGCAATACCAGGTCTTCTGCTTCAAGCAAATCCAATTCAACGTACTTACTTATGATTTGCATTGGAACGCCCAATAAGGGCACGTTTGCACGTCCACCTGTTTTTTGCCTTTTGGTTTTAATCCAGTAGCTAGTTTCATTTCTTTCAATCTCACAGCGTTTGAGTTTTTTTACATCCGCGTAAGCCAAACCTGTGAAGCAAGAAAATACAAAAAAGTCCCTTACCCTAATAAGCCTGTCAAATGAAGAGGTGTACTCCATAATTGATTTCAATTCATCCTCTGTAAGATAGGGGCGATCTACTTCCTGCATGGTTAGGCTGATTCCAGCAAATGGATCCCTTAATATCCAACCATGTCGGATACAACGATAGGTTATCCTTTTAAGATTTTGCAGGAACTTGTTTGTAGTGTTGAAACTGCAACCTTTCTCCGTTTTCAAATACAGACCAAATTCAGTAACCATGTAATGGTCGATGGATTTAATCGGCACATCGCTGGCTTTGTATTTGATTTTTAGAAAATTCGAGAAATGATTTTTAGCAGCATTGTACTTTTGGCAGGTTGCGTAGGTGCTTTCCTTTCCGATTAATTTGCGAAGTCCCTCAATGTGGTCTTCCCAAATTTCAATAATCATTCTAGCTTTTGCTGTGTTAACTCCGAGTACCGCATCACGCAAAAGTTGCGGAGTAACGGTATCGTACATGGTGATAAGCTCGCTGTACTTTTGGCGAGTTCGGGTGATCACGGAATCAATGTAATCATTGAATTCACGTGCTTCGTGAGAGCGACCAATTACTTTGGCGCGTTTAGAATCCCAGTCTTTGGGCTGAATACTTCGCTGGAGCTGTAAAACGACACGTTCTCCATTGATGTTGATTTTCATAAGAACGGGAACTTCACCGTTCTTCTTTGCTTTTGTTCTGCTGATGTAAACAACCAGCGAAAAGTTTGATTTTTGACTTGACGACATTTGGCACTAATTTTTTACGTTGTGCCCCCCTTTAAATGTTTTACAAATGTACGTTTCCAAAGAGGAAAATAGCCGCCTAACTCATTGTTTTTCAGTCTTATTATGTCTATTAGCGTCTACTTGCTTGGTTTCTTTTTTGGCTTCTAAAAAAAGAAACCCGCTTAGAAACCAAAAGTATAGACAAACCTAGACTTTTTTAGAATTTGAAGAACATAAAAAAAGCGTGCAAAACCTTGATTTTACACGCTTTTAGACTGTTTTAGACAATCTGTCTGCGGAGAGTGAGAGATTCGAACTCTCGATACCCTTTTGAGATATACACACTTTCCAGGCGTGCTCCTTCGGCCACTCGGACAACTCTCCTTTTAGATTTCCAATATCGACCGTGCTATTTTTGGAGTTGCAAATGTAATTAAATTCATTGAAAAAGACGTGTTGCATTTTTTGTTGTTATTTCTGCTACTTCTGTAACAGAAATCCCTTTTAGTGTAGCTAGTTTTTCAGCTATGTGTTGGATATAAGCACTTTCGTTGCGCTTGCCCCGAAATGGAACGGGTGTAAGGTATGGCGCATCGGTTTCGAGCACTAGATGCTTTAAGTCTATGCGTTGTGCCACTTCTTGCAAGCCTGCTTTGGGGTAAGTCAGCACACCACCTATACCGAGGTAAAAACCCATATCGATAATTTGCTGAGCCGTTTCATAGCTACCACTAAAGCAGTGAAATACACCACTGATACCTCGAGGTACATATTCTTTTACTATTGAAATGGTGTCTAATGTGGCTTCGCGTGTATGTATGACGATCGGTCTTTTGAATTCAAGTGCCCATTCTATTTGTGTACGAAATGCCGCTTGTTGTTGGGCTACAAACGTTTTGTCCCAATAATAATCGAGCCCAATTTCGCCTATGGCGCAAAAGGGACGTTGGTCTAACCATTGGCGAACAGTGTCTAATTCTTGTTGTACATGCTCATTGACATAACAAGGATGTAAACCCATCATGGCAAAACAATGTTTAGGATGACTTTTTTCGAGTGCAAGCATACCTTCAATAGTCGTGCTATCGCAATTGGGTAAGTACATTTTGGTAATGCCATGGTTTATGGCTTGTTGTACAATTTGGTCGCGGTCGGTATCAAATTTTTCATCGTATAGATGAGTATGTGTATCTATGTACATTTTATTGTGAGTCTATGTTGTTATAATTTTTTCAACTTGATTTACATATTCAGTCGCTTCATGTTCCAACCCTTTTCTTGGCAGTATTGTAAAAAACGAGGCAATACATATTCCAGTCGTTCCCATGCTTTTTGACTATCATGAAAAACAATAATAGAACCTGCTTTGACCGTGGAGATGACATTGTCTAAACAATCCTCAGGTGATAAATCGGTATCGAAATCGCCACTTAATACGTCCCACATGATGATTTTCATATCAGGGTACATCTTCTCAATGCCAATGGCTTGCGAGTAGGTAATGCGACCATAAGGTGGACGAAATATATTGGATTGGATATGTTTGGCTGCAGTTTTAATATTTCTAAAATAATGGGTATTGGGTGTTTTCCAACCATTTAAATGATTGTGGGTATGGTTGCCAATGGCATGACCGAGTGATATGATTTGTTGAAATAGTGTTGGGTTTTCTACGACATTTTTTCCTATACAAAAAAAGGTTGCTTTGGCATTAAATGTTGCTAACTGATCGAGGACAAATGGTGTAACTGTCGGATGAGGTCCATCGTCAAAAGTAATGTAGACACTATTGGCATGGTCGTTAATATGCCATATACATTGTGTATACAATGCTTTGAGTAGTCTGGGTGTTTTGACAAGATAGTTTCTCATTTAGTAGTAATGCATAATGGCTTGAAAGAGCATATCAATAACTTTTGACATTCTGACATAGTCTAAGGTTTCAAATGTATCTGTATCGTAGTGGTAGTATTTGTTTCGAAAGGATAATGTATTGCTGATAAGTAAAGCTGGAATACCCAGGTCGAAATAGTTTTTGTGGTCGCCTTCGTTTAAAACTGGGAATGGTATTGCTGGTTTGAAATGTTTGACAGGCAGCCCGTTGGCATATTGATTACACAGGTTTTTCAGTATTGATCCAAATTTGCCATTGCCATAATTATGCAAAATAGAAATGAAATTTCCGCGGTTTGGATACAGTACTCTTTGAAGTAAAAAAGGATATTTTTGACTACGTGGTTTTTCAGTAAAGAAACCAATTCCTTTTAAATTGATCATGCCGATGATAGGTATGTTATTTTCTTTTAAAGACTTGGCATGTATGGCACTACCCATGTTTTTAGTATTGGCAAAAGGAGGTTCTTCTAAAGAGTAAGCAATTAGATCAATGCGAAATTTTAAATTCTTTTCGGCTTGTTTGAGTAGTCGAGCCAATTCTAATATACCCGCAATGCCACTGGCATTGTTGTCAGCACCTGGTGCCTCGCCAAACACATCATAATGCCCTCCGATGATGATACGGCTAGCTGTATCAGGGCCAAATGAACAGATAACATTTTTATACTGTGTTTTGTTCAATTCAAATTTTTGAAAAAAAACGCGATTCGAATAAGTTTCAAATTTTTGATGTATGGTAGCTGCGACTTGATTTAATGATGCTATATTTTTTGCATTTCTTGCTTCAGGTAGTGTACTGAGTCGCACAACATATTTACGCAAGCTATCTTTATTAGACTGAGCTTTTAATTGGAATGCAAACAATAACGATATGAATAATACGAGGTAACGCATGAATAAGTATGCAAATATATTTTCAATTACTTGCATTTAATTAAAAAAATAAAGGATATACTACAATTCACCTAAATTTGCGTTCCAAAATATACATTTTATGTCTCAAGTTCGAACACGATTTGCACCAAGTCCAACAGGTGGTTTACACTTAGGCGGTGTGCGCACTGCTTTATATAGTTATTTATTTGCCAAAAAACACGGAGGACAATTTGTACTACGTATAGAAGATACCGATCAAAGTCGCTATGTAGAAGGAGCTGAACAATATATTTTGGATTGTTTGCAATGGTGTGGTATTTTGCCAGACGAAGGTCCGCATCAAGCAGGTGAGTATGCACCTTATAGACAAAGTGAACGTAAAGCTATGTATAGACAATATGCCATGCAACTTGTAGAGAGTGGACATGCATATTATGCATTTGATACCGCTGAAGAATTAGACGAAATGCGTAAAGCCGTCAAAGAAGGCAATGAACATGCTACGTTTCAATATGATTCGTCAACTCGCATGCACTTGAATAACTCACTAAGACTTTTGCCAGAAGAAGTTGAAGCGTTGTTGCAAAAAAATACACCTTATGTGATTCGTATTAAAATGCCAACGCATGAAACAATTACGTTTCAGGATATTATTCGTGGTGAAATAAGTAATGAATCAAATTTAGTAGACGATAAAGTTTTATTGAAAGCAGATGGTATGCCTACCTATCATTTAGCAGTAGTCGTAGATGATTACTTAATGAAAATCACACATGCATTTCGTGGTGAAGAATGGCTACCTTCAGCGCCAGTGCATATCAAATTGTGGGAATATTTGGGGTGGAAATCTCATATGCCACAGTGGGCACATTTACCGTTGATATTAAAACCAGATGGCAATGGGAAATTAAGCAAACGCGATGGCGATAGATTAGGGTTTCCTGTTTTTGCGATGAATTGGTTGGATCCCAAAACAAATGAATTGTCTAAAGGGTTCAAAGAACTCGGATTTTTACCAGAAGCATTTATCAATATGTTGGCCATGTTGGGCTGGAGTAGTGGTGAGGAAAAAGAAATCTTTAGCAAAGATGAATTAATACAATTGTTTAGTTTGGAACGTGTGCATAAAGGCGGTGCAAAATTTGATTTTGAAAAGGCCAAATGGTTTAATCATGAATGGATCAAACACCAAGCAGTTGAGCTTTTGATGCCAGATGTGAAGCAATGTTTAGCTGAAGCAAATGTTGATATAGTGAATGATGATTACCTAGCTCAAGTCATAGGTTTGGTCAAAGATCGTTGTACATTAATCTGTGATTTTTATGCACAAAGTGTTTACTTTTTTAAAGCACCAAAAGTTATTGACCTTGATGCCTTGAAACCAAAATGGTCTGAAGAGAAAGCGATGTTTTTTAATACCATTCAAAGTGTATTCAACAATACGACTGATTGGCAAACTGCAGAGATAGAAACTGCGTTCAAACGATTGGCTACTGAAATGAACATCAAAGTAGGTGAGCTACAACTTCCTTTTAGAATAATGCTTGTAGGTGGTAAATTCGGTCCAGGTGTATTTCAAATTGCAGAAATGATTGGGAAAGAAAATACTATAAAGCGTATCCAATATGTACTTACTTTGCTGTAATTTCTTTCTTTGAATCATTTATTCAAATAAAGTTTTAATTTCATCCAGTACACTGACATCGTCGATTGTAGAAAGTATTGAATAAGTTATATTGTCTACGATACTGCGAATTGTTTTTCGAAGTATTTTTCCACTACGTGTCTTAGGTAATCGTTTGAGGATATATACATTTTTCAAAAATGCAATGGCTCCAATTTTATCTCGAATAAGTTCGATAATTTCTTGTTCAATAAAAGGTGCACTTTCATGTGCGCTATCTTTCAGTATAACAAACGCTATAGGGCGCTGACCTCGCATCGCATCTTTAACCCAAATTACGCATTAGAGAAAACAAAGGGGAACTCAAAGAGCTTAAAATAATTCCATAGCCCACTAAACTACGCCCTTCTTTTTTTGCTGAGGGCTATTTTAAGTACCAACTTATTATCCAGTTTTTCAAAGTACGCCCCTACAGCAAATGTTCTATACTGTAATGTTGATAGTGTTTTTTGTGTTTTTTCTTGTAAGACATAATTTCTAAAAAGAGCCATAAGATTATAGGCTATCATCACAAATGTGAGTGCTGCTTCTGTTGCAAAAAAATCTTTCAGATTAAAACTATCAAATCCAAAATCGTACTTCAGTTCTTTGATTCTATTCTCTGCATCGGCTCTACCTCGGTTTGTTCTCCATACTTCTGCAGGTGCTAATTTGAGGTTTGTAACATAGGCTGAATAGCGGTAATGTCTATAGAATGCTTCTTCTGAAAAAAGTTTCAATTGCTTTCCTGTTGCATTCGGTCGCTCCTTGATTCGTTGACGGACCATCACAATACGTCTAGGTTTTTCCCAGGTCTCACTTTGGTAATATTGTTCAGAAATTTCGATTCCGTTATCTAAAATTATCCAATTTGTAGTATCGTGTATCATCCGCTGTAAGGGCTGCGTGAACTTTACCGCCACCACATAATCCATTTGTTTTTGCTCCAAATAATTCAAAATAGAAGTCTGACAAAAGCCACTATCCAAGCGAATTAAACTTATGTTTTTGTTTTTTAGTTTCGTTAATGTATCTCCTAAAAATGATAGAAAATTATTAGCAGAAGATGTATCGCCACTGCGCAACCACATATTCGCAACCAGTTTCATATCCGCAATAAATACAATGAGGGGGTGATGCGAACAGCGACCTCGCTTGATAGGGTTATAACCTTTTTTTGCTCCTTCTTGTTCCACATATCGTGTCATTACAAGGGAGTCAATATCCAGAGTGAAATTGTCAAATTTTAAATTATTGAAAATCCATGAATAGAAATATTCACTCAC
>JBILCF010000027.1:0-20239 GCA_044353325.1 Chitinophagaceae bacterium
AGCGTTGAAGAATAGCGTTTTTCTACTTTTTAAATAATCTTTTTCAGGTTGAATGTCGAAACCAGAAAAACTCATCGCATCTAAACCATTTTCAACAGCTACTTTTGGCGCTACAGAATACGCTTTATCTTTTTGTTTAACTCTTGTTGGTGGATATAAATGATACACCAATGAAGACATTCCTGCAAAACCTTGTGTTCCCACGAGTTCTTCCTGATATAAATTGCCATTTGGCTGACGACTAACTACATGTCGTTTGTCTGGGATAGTACCGAGTGTATGATAGATGGGCATTTTCTTTAGATTTGATGCCTCCCTAACCCTCCAAAGGAGGGGATTTAAGAAGCGTATTTAAAATATATTTTTGATCATAATTTTTTTCAGTTTCGCAATTTCCCTCCTTTGGAGGGATTAAGGGAGGCTAATGGCATTTAAAATAATCAAATGGTTCTTGACAGTCCTTGCAACTATACAGCGCTTTGCATGCTGTAGAGCCAAATTGTGAAATCTCTTTTGTGTTTTCTGAATGACATTTTGGACACTTCACATTGACGTCAGATGGTTTAAACCAATTGGTACAAGATGAATGAATAGGAGCTGCAATTCCAAATTTTCGTAATTTTTCTTTTGTTGCTTCAGTCATCCAGTCAGTTGTCCATGCTGGCGAATACACTAGTTTTACAGAAGGATTTTCGATTCCATTTTGTTGCAACAAAGCCATAATATCATCTTCAATGATTCCCATTGCTGGACAGCCAGTATAAGTTGGTGTGATAATGACTTCGCAAGAATGATTCGTAATATTTACATCGCGCAACATGCCCATTTCTTCAATAGATACTACTGGTATTTCAGGATCCACGATTGTTGATAATAAATTGAAAATACTTTCCTTAGTATGTAAACTTGTATTTACCATTTTGCGTCAGGATAGGAACGTTGTAAGTATTGCATTTCAGTCAATAAATGGCCTAAGTGTTCAGTGTGAATGCCTTTGCGACTGTCTGTTTGCATAAAATCAACTACAGGAATTGTAATATTTGAATCTTTAAGAACTTCTGTAATTAATTTAGACCACGCATTTTTAACTTCATTCAAATTATCTGAAATACCTTCTGTTGCCAATATGACATCTTCATTATACATTTCAAATAATTCACCTGTATACATCCATAAATCATTAATCGCATTTTGGTATCGGCGATGACTTTCTTCTGTGCCTTTACCTAATCGATATGACCAGTCACGAGCATGTGCAAAATGATATCGTGTTTCTTTAATGGCTTTTGCCGCTATGCCAGCAACTGTTTCGTCTTTGGATTTGCACAAGTCAGTAAATAAGAAGTATTCAAATGAAGATAATATTAATTGCTTTGCAACAGTGTAAGCAAAATCTCCAATTGGTAATTCGGTAATTAAATTATTCAAAAATTCACGTTCACCACGTTTGTAAGCTAAATCGTCTTCTGTTTTTCCTTTCCCTTCTACTTCACCTGCATATTTTAAAAAAGCTTGAGCACGACCTATATTATCCAATGCAATATTTGTCATGGCTAAATCTTCTTCTAATATTGGACCTCGGCTACACCATTCGGCTATACGATGTCCATTGATTAAGGCATTGTCGCCTAATCTAAGTAAGTATCTGTAAAGTGCTTCTTGTTTTGTCATTGTATTGAAATTTTAGATTTGTTTAGCGCCTTCTGGCATGACATAAAAGGTTGGATGACGGTATATTTTATCATCTGCAGGATCGAAGAACATATCAGCCTCTTCTGCTTTTGATGCGGTTACATATTTAGTTGGTATGACCCAAATACTACTTCCTTCATTACGACGTGTATAAATGTCTCTTGCATTTTGCAAAGCCATTGCCGAATCAGAAGCATGAACACTACCACAATGTGTATGATCACCACCTGATTTTTTTTGAATAAAGACTTCCCAAAGTTCTAATTGTGTATCCATTTTTTTAAGGTTTTAAATGTTTGAATGTTTTAAGGTTGAAGGTTTTGAATGTATTAGGATTTATCTCATTTAATCTCTAATTGTATTTCTTTGGAATTTGGAATTTCCCTATTTGGAATTAGCTTTAGCATATGCTGCTGCTGCTTCTCTTAACCAGGCACCTTCAGCATGATATTTTTTATGGTGATCCATACGTTGTTTGTTGCAAGGACCATTGCCATTGATTACGCGTTTAAATTCTTCCCAATTGATTTCGCCATGGTCATAGCATTGTTTTTCTTCGTTCCATTGAAGTTCGTCATCTGGTATAGTTAGTCCTATGACCTCAGCTTGTTGTACTGTTTTATCTATGAATTTTTGACGCAACTCATCATTGCTTTTGCGTTTAATTTTCCAGTCAAATGCTTTTCCAGAATGTGGGCTATCTGAATCATGC
This sequence comes from Chitinophagaceae bacterium, assembly GCA_044353325.1. Lineage (GTDB taxonomy): Bacteria > Bacteroidota > Bacteroidia > Chitinophagales > Chitinophagaceae > OLB11. The sequence continues at coordinate 2,405 of JBILCF010000027.1, forward strand.
GGTCCAAATATCATCAACGAAGGCCACCACCAACGATTCATCGCATCTTGTGCCATTTCGCGTTGCGCTGCAGTTCCATTCATCATCGTAGCCATGATTTCATATCCTTGACGTTGATGAAAACTCTCTTCTTTGCAAATGCGCACCATAGCTCTCGCATATGGACCGTAAGATGTGCGTTGCAATGAAACTTGGTTTACAATTGCTGCACCATCTACTAACCAACCAATGGCTCCAATATCTGCCCAAGTCAATGCTTGGTAGTTGAAGATATTTGAATATTTGGCTTTGCCAGAATGCAATTGTTCTATCAATTCTTCGCGAGAAATCCCTAAGGTTTCGCATGCACTATATAAGTACAAACCATGCCCACCTTCATCTTGAATTTTGGCTAATAGAATTTGTTTTGCTCTCAAACTCGGAGCACGTGAAATCCAATTACCTTCTGGTTGCATACCAATGACTTCAGAATGTGCATGTTGCGAAATTTGACGAATCAAATGCGTACGATAATCTTCTGGCATGATATCCTTTGGTTCGATATTAAAATCGTTGTCTATTTTTTCTTGAAAAGAAGTTAAATCTAATGTTGTGTTCATTCATGAATCATTTACACAACGAAAGTAATTTTACGTCCAAATCAATATTGTGATTGAAATCACATTTTGTAATATGGCGTTTTTTTCTAGCTATAAATTAAGTTTAAGAATTATTTGATGAATAATATTTTATTTCTTGTAACTATTGATAATATTGATTTTCAGGGGATTATGTTGTAATTTTTACTTTCATTTTTTTGAAACAAATAGTACTAAAACATGATAAAAATCATACTGATTTTCACCGCATTTTTTATTCTCTAAAATTACTAATAATTTAAATGTGCTATTTCAGTTAACTTTTTAAGCTGAAGTATTTTAATTTTTTTTCCATCCAATTCTATAATTTGATTTGTTTGAAAATCATATAGGCAGCGAGTTGCAGATTCTCGTGTAGTTCCTGCGAGGTTAGCTATATCTTCACGTTTGATAGTTACATTGATGGTACATTGGTCTTCTTCAAAGCCATAATTTTTTTTCAAAATTAGCAATGATTCCGCAACACGATCGCGTACAGGTCGTTGAGCAGTATGTGTAATTTTGTGTTCTGCTTCTTTTAATTCATCAGAAAGCAAATGGGCTATGTTTATGGCTAATTTGGCATTGTTTTCTACCATGGCATAAAAAGGCACTTTAGGTATGAAACACACATGCGAATCCTCCATAGCCACAGCAGAACAAGAAAAAATATCGTCACCAAAAATGGCTCGATGTCCCATGGTATTACCATCGTGGATTAAATGTACGATTTGCTCTTTGCCATCTGTACCTATTTGTGTTATTTTGATTTTGCCTGAATGGACACAGAATAATCCTCTAGGATATGCACCTTCATTGAATAGGACATCACCTTTTTTAAAAAACTGACACGTTTTTATGGTATTGAGTTGAGACATTTCTGCCTGACTTAAATCTTTGAAAATTGTATCTATTCTAGATTTACAGGTTTGACAACTGGTATTTAAAAAATCGTCCATTTTATGATGAGCTTTTTTTGACTTGAATTTTGAATTTGAGCATATTGATATTCTGTATTCTAATAAAATTCCACAATCTTACATTCTATCTGATCAAATAGATCTTCTTCATCGTCATAAAATATCATATCTAAATCTTGCATAATGTAATTGCATTTTATTCCTTTTTTTTCAAATTGTTTTGATAATGTTTCGAGCTGCAACATGGCATGTTCTATTCTTTGAGATAACAAAGTATCACTGTCACTATCACAGCAATAATAAAGCCCTTTTAAAAACACGACCACATTGGCACTATCTTCTGTCCAAGTAGGCCATAGTTTTACAATACTGTCAAACAGTAAAGTGGACGCACTATCTAATGTAATATGAGAATTATCTGTCAAAAAATTGGATTGGAATAATGTATCTCTAAATCCGGGCTGTCTAAGTCGAATAGTATATTGAATATTATCAGGCAAAGAGTCGTTTGTCAAATGAATAGTTTTATAAAATGGCCTATAGCCCGGTTCATTCACTGCTATTTGATAAGTTTTGCCCATTTGTAAAGCCTTGGAGTAACTACCATCGCCTTCATTGCTTTGCACATGGCCCATATTGAGGCCATTATATGTGTATGTAAAATCGATATATCGATCGTATAATTTTGACTTATAATATTTGTCTTCGAGAAATCCTTTCAAACAAACAGTGGGTACTGGTGCAATCATAGAATAAATATCAAAACTATAAATATCCATTCCGCCTATTGCATCTTTTCGATTGGCTGCAAAATATCCCTTTTGCCCACGTGCATTGACGACTATGGAACTTTCAAAATTTTCACTGTTAATAGGTGCACCTAAATTTATAGGTTTTTTCCATGTGCCGTTTTTGTTTTTTCGACTTATAAAAATATCAGAAGCACCTAGACCTGGATGTCCATCGCTAACAAAATAGAGTGTTTCATTGTCTGGATGAATAAATGGAGCTGTTTCGTTTTTACTGGTATTGATTGTAGGTCCTAAATTAACTGGTTTGCTCCAAAAATTATTTACAAATCGACTCACCCATATATCCATACCACCGAATCCACCTTCGCGATTGCTGACAAAATACAAATCTTTATTGTCGCTACTCAAACATGGTTGTCCTTCAAACGCAGTTGTATTTATGGTATAACCAAAATATTGTGGCGAGCTCCATTCATTATTTTCGCGGTAGCTAAACACCAAATCGCAACCACCACTTTCTATGCCATTGGGACTGCGCATATCACATCTTGTATAAAATATATAATATCCATCGGCACTCAACATGGCAGCTCCATCGGGCGAACCTGTATTGGGCGGTGTACCCATATTGATGGCTTTCTTCCAGTGACCCAATGTGTCTTTATTTGTTTCAAAAAAGTCTTCATTGGCGCCATTAATTTTTCTAGTAAATACCATTTTTGTCCCATCTAGGCTCAACGTCGGAAAATATTCATCATCTTTTGTATTGATACTATCGCCTTCATTGTAGAGTATAACGCCGGGAACAGGTGTTTTATCATACACCGACGATATGGTCATATCCATTCTACTTTTTTGCACTTTGGCTACTTTGAGTGTATCCAAATCGGCTACCGATAATCTGTTCAATATTTTTATTGCTATGTCTTCATCCTTGTTGCTATTCATTTTATTGGCCAAATAGGTCATGGGTGCATAAGCTTCATTTGGGTTCAAGTCAATGGCCTTATTGGCATAAAAGAGCGATTTTGTAAGGTTTTTATGCAAGTAATATATTTCAGCTAATCTTACATAACTTCTGATTTGATTCGGAAACTTGAGCGTACTCGATTCATAACAAGTAATGGCTTTTTCTATTTTTCCTTTGCGAAGCAAATCCTCACATTCGTTGTATTCTTTCCGATAAACTTTAAAAATCGAATCTTTATTGTATTGCGCTTTTAATTGAAAAGCAATGCATAGTAACGTTACTACAAAAAACACCATAAGGTGTTTCTTTGCAAAATGTTTCCTTGCCTTAAACTTTAACTTCATTCCAGTTTTCAACGTTATATGCTATTTCGACGGGGCTAAAAATACAACATTTAACATTGATTTTTCTATACTTTTCTGCCCTGAAAAGGCTTGAAAACAAATTACTCTACAAGCAATTTGACCATATATTGGCTGTTTATGACAACAAAATAAATCCCTTTTGGCCATTGGCTCACATTAAAATATGTTTCAGATTTGTCTTTTGCTGAAGTGGCGTAAAAGAGTTGACCAATCGTATTTACAACTTTAATAGAATTGATGTCCTTGTCGCTCCAAATGCGGACGGTATTATTGGCAGGATTTGGCACAAGTGAAAACTGTATACCATCATCAATATTGTTTACACTTGTTGGACAATGATTCGCAATTCCAGGCGTAGCTGATGATTGTATTGCAAAATTTCCAGTACCATTAATGCATCTACCAGTTGACACATCTGTTGCTTGTTGGCCAAAGTTGACACTATCGAGCATGGAACCATTGGCATAGCCAACATAAATCTGATCGCCGCCAGCGCTCAATTTAAAGTTTGCATGATAGCCATTTTGTAATGTATCGCCATCGAGCCATACTAATACATAACTATTCGGCACTATAGAAGCCGTTACAGGAAATGCCCATTTGGTATTAATACTTAAATTATCACTGAGGTAAACACCGCTTAAGCTTTGGGTAGTTCCGGTCGTATTGTACAGTTCTACCCAGTCAGGATAGGCTCCAGTTGGATCTTGTATGGTGGTTTGGTTACTAGCCATAAATTCATTGATGACTATAGCGCCAGGACTCAATGGTGGTATGGAAGCTAATAAAGTGTAGTATTCGTGTTCAGCACGTGCTGGCGAAAATATACCTGCATTGGCATTGTCGGCATAGACATAATATTCCATCATACCAGAGGAAACCTGAAAGGAAACACCATAAAGGCCATCGTTTGCAACACCATCTTGATGCAAGCCATCATCAAACATCGGTAAACGGTCAAATTTTTTCCAATGTTCGTTGCGAAGACCAAGGTATGCATCTGTAGCATTACTGGTTTGGGCTGTAACCCAAACTGTTGCATTTAGCGCAGGTGATGTATTTGAAACTATTGGAACAGCAAGGGTAGGAGGTACTTGTTGAAACTCTGTTGTTGACAATAAATAATTTTTTCGATTATTGAGCAACTGTTTGAGTCCAATTTTGGTGCTATTGCCAGACGTAATTGCAGCAGTATCCAAATTGGTTATAAAGCTATTGTAACTATAAAATTTTACCGAGTCAGCTTGTATTTCACTTGCTATTAAGTTTTGCATTTGCTGCCCTGCTGTATAGTAGTTGTTTGAAGTTATCATTTCATCTAGCATGGTTCGCATGTGTGCTATATATTGTTTTTTATAGCGTGTTTGTCGTATGATTTTTGAAATCAAAGGTCTAGAAGTGCTTGTACTTTGCGCCATAGGCGACATCTGTTGCATTTGTGTAAATGATAGTGCAGAGGTTAAAGTGGTAAAGCTTCCAAAGCACATATTCAAATCCCAAACTGTCGGGTTAAAGCGACCATTGTTATCCTCACTCATGTAATAGTTTTGAATGAAACCACCTGTATAACTGTCCAAGTTAACATTGACATTGTTAAATGCATGCATCCACAAAGCACGGTCAACATCCAATATAGTATCCACAGTGGCCGAATCATCTTTCAAAGCATACATCATTGTGATAAATCTAGTCCAGCCATAGTCACTTTTCATTTCGTATCGCTGCGCATAATAACCCAAACTATCGTAACCACTCGGCACTAAATTGGGATTTCCAGTAGCCTGAAAATTGGGTTTATTGCATTTAAAAAAAGGTTTACCACTGACAAAATAATGCGAGCTTACAAAGTCTTTGTTGATAGTTTCGGAATTGTTGTAAATACCTCTTGAAACACCATTGATAAATACTTTTGTAAAATTTGACTGCGGACAATCCATGTAATTTTGAAGAATATAAAACCCAAGTGGTTCGCGCAAAAAAGAAGGGTCTGACCAAGCATTGCCAAGTTTTATGTCAGTATATCCTTGATAATCCTGGTTCCCTTTGATATAATCCAATTCGATATGAAATGGATTCTTTTTGTACGTTGCACTATAAGTACTATTTCCTTTGTATTTCACACCGACACTATCAAAAGTCACACCATTGACACGTACTGAATCTGCTACGATATAACTCTCCGTTGCAGAGGCAGAATCCAGTTTTTGATCCCAATTGGAAAACGAAAAAAAGATTTCTATTTGTTGTATCGTATTGATATCATAAAATGACTGAGCTTTAGTTTGAGTTTGCCATAGCAACAAACAAAATACAAGTGCAATGAATTTTTGGATCATAATCAGTTGAAGATTTGAACCAATATTAATTAATTGTTACCAAATAATGAACAGATTGACCAAAAAAGCGGTCAATTAACCATGAAAAAAGATATATCCGATGATAATAGCGGCAATTACACCTAAGAAATCGGCCATCAAACCAGCCCAAACCGAGTAGCGAACATTTTTAATATTCACACTACCAAAATACAAGGCTATGATATAAAACGTCGTATCAGCACTGCCTTGAAATATACTGGCCAATTTGCCCACAAACGAATCTGGACCCAAAGTTGGATTTTTAGTCACATCAAAAATATCTAACAACAAACCCCTAGCGCCACTGCCGCTAAACGGTTTCATGATAGCAACGGGCAATGCTTCTACAAAATCGGCATTTAAACCTAAACTCACCACCACAAATTTGATACTATCAGTAATGTACATCAAAGCGCCACACTCTCTAAATGCTGCTATAGATACCAACATACCCACCAGATAAGGCAATATTTTAATCACTACATCCCAACCTTCTTTGGCGCCATCAATAAACGTATCAAAAACATTCAATTTTTTGCGCATACCGCCAAGCAAAATAGCCACCACCAACGTCAGCAAAATTACATTACCGCTATGCTTCGTTATAGCATCTTTAGTAGACAAGGGTAGCACTTGTACCAGCACCAAAATACCTATGATAATCGTCAGCAAAGCGCCAAGCCATGTAATCAGTACACGATCAAATTTCAATTTTTGTTTAATACCAACAATCAAAATACTCGCTAGGGTAGCCGACAATGTAGCCAATACACAAGGTATAAAAATACTGGACGGTTCGGTGCTATTTGCCGCCACACGATAACCTATAATAGACAAAGGTATTAGCGTTAATCCGCTTGTATGCATCACCAAAAACATAATTTGAGCATTACTTGCCGTACCTTTATTGGGATTGATTTCCTCCAGGCTTTTCATGGCTTTCAGGCCAAATGGGGTAGCCGCATTGTCTAGGCCCAGCATATTGGCCGAAAAGTTCATCACCATTTCGCCCATAGCAGGATGCTTTTCTGGCAATTCTGGAAACAAACGCTTCAAAAAAGGATTTAATTTGCGCGCCAAAAAGTTAATCGCACCTGCACGTTCAGCGATCTTCATCAGTCCCAAAAAGAAAATCATGGCGCCAGCCAACGGAATACCCACATCCAATACAGCCACTTTAGCTGTCTTCAACATCGATTCTACTATGGTTGTAAACAATTCAATATTGCCAACCTGTATCGATTTCAGCAATGCCACCACAAAAGCAATAACAAAAAAAGAAATCCAGACATAATTCAATACCATAAAATGTATATTAGGAATGTAATGATAAATAAAAAAAATCAATCTTGTTTTACAACCTCTCAAATTCAAGATAATTTGGGACCAAGCTATGCAATTTTATTTAACTACTTCTTGTTACCTCAAGTCTCGTCTTGAAGGACGAGACATTGTGAAGTTTCTATATTTGAGTGGACGAAAAAGTTAAGAGATTTGAGTATTAATTTCAAAGCATGATAACACAGCAAATAGAGGAAATCAATATGCTTGCCATGAATTTACGGATGTGTTAGCTTCTCACAAAAACATCATTAGAAGTATGAGCAGGAAAGGAAACTGTTGGGATAATGCTGTTGCACAAAGCTTTTTTAAAACAATAAAAACAGAATTAGTTTATCATAAAAAATACCAACCCCGTAAAGAAGCTGAACTTTCTATTTTTGAATATATTGAAACATTTTACAACACCAAAAGAAGACATCAACAATTAGACAACTTGACCATTTTAGAATATCAAAAACTATTTAATAACCCTTTAAAAAATGTAGCTTAAATGACTAATGTTTTTTGTCCACTTTTTATTTGGAATTCCACTATTATGTTTTAGGAACAAGCGAGACGATCACCATAGGGGGTAAGGAAGCGGATATTCAAAAAATATTATTTTTGAAGTGTTCATTTTTAAATACAATAAATAAAAAACTAACTTTTTTGACAAAAAATTAGCGCTATGTTAATTTTCTGATTTCGAAATTGCTAACCAAAAACCAACTCCAAAAAGTAGAGTTATAAGCCCAGCGAAGTAAGGAATAATTTCAGTCATTTTTTGTTTTATTAATTAGTTTTAAATATATCCCAAATGCTAAAATTGAAGGAACCCAAAGCCCAATAAAAGCTCCGTCTGCTTTGTCACCGTTGAAATAAAGAATTTCTGAAAAAACTAACGACAATAAAGCAGCAACAAATAGAAGTTTGTCAGCTGTTGTAAATTTTTTAAACATGCTTGTTTTTTCTCAAATGTAATCAATTAATTTGACTTTTTCAATCTGTTTTTATTTTGCCTGATTATTTATTACAATCCAAATCGAATTTTTAAAGTGAATTTTGCCAATTTTCGCAATTTTGGCAGAAATGAAGTTCATTATATGTCAATAATTACACATGTATCACAATGCAATTGCAAATTTTTGCAATTCAATTGCAATTTGGGTGTAATGCAATTACACATTTGTGCGAAATTTGGCTCAAGAGGTGCAATTTTTGAAGGTAATGTCCATTAAACTGTGTAAACAGATTAGGGTAGTTCATTAAATATAAGCTTATAGAATTTGATTGCATTTCATCAGCTTAATCATGAGTGTGTCGATGATGTGTAGCCTACATCCGAGTGGATAGCTGCTCGTCCTTTAAGACGAGAACTAGTAACTGAGAACGAGAAGTAGCTGAAGTATTAATTTCTGTAAAGCTCCAAAAAGATATAATTCACTTCAATTTCAATTCATCATTTCGTTTGTTGACATCAATCGAACTGTTATGTTGTTTGATTTCAGTCTGAAAATGTAAATAGGAGAGTGGTGACTTCATGAGCTTTTAAAGCTTAGTTCGATTCATATTTGTCGATTACTCAAAACTTAGTTTTATAAAAAGTACAATTTTGTACTTTTCATTGTTATTTTTACCCAATGGATGCACATCGCTTTCTTGAACACTTAAATAATCCCTCTCTTTGGCATACTGCCGAGAAAGAACCATGGGAGAAACTCACGCAGCAATATCCATATTTTGCCCAAGCTCGTTTGCTTCACTTCGCTATTGCTACAGCACATACTTCAGACAATGTGAAGTCTTTGGCCGTTTACAAACAAGATCCTTATTTGTTTGCTGCATTTGTAGCCACAGCCAATGAGCCAGCTCCTAAACCTAAAGTCGTTCCAGAATTACCTCTAGAAGAACCTCCCAAGCCAACTGAAGAACCCATACAACCTATAGTTGAACCGATTATACCTATAGAAGAACCAATTAATACTAAGAAAGTTGAGCAAGATATTTTGACCTTAATCAATGAATTGCCCAATTCGAACCCTATTAATCTGAACAAATCCAATAAAACGCAAACGGAACCTATTTCAAAAACAATTGAAGCACAAGAGGCTCCAAAGGTAGAAGTAGCTTCGACTGAAATAGATGAAACAGATAAGTCATTGATGGTGATGATGAGTTTTACGGACTGGCTCAATTATTTTAAAACCAAACGCGAGCGCGAACTGTCTGAAGAAAAAGACAAGAAAGCGCTCAAAACAAGTTGGCAAAAAGAAAAATTAACGGCGGCGGTAGAAGAGGATGTGGACGAAATACCAGAGCCTATATTTAAGCAAGCGATGGACTCAATAGCCATGGAATCAAGCATGATGAGCGAATCCTTGGCCAAAATATTGGCTTCGCAAGGGAAAATAGATAAGGCAATTGATATGTATAAAAAATTAAGTTTGCGAAATCCCGAAAAAAGAAGTTATTTTGCGGACTTAATTGAACATTTAAACTCAAAAAGAGACTAATATATGGCTATTTTATTTATCGCATTAATTATTGTAACCTGTGCTGCTCTAGCATTTTTTGTATTGATTCAAAATCCTAAAGGTGGCGGTTTGGCTGGATCTTTTGGTGGATTTGGTAACCAAATGATGGGTGCTAAACAAAGTACTGACGTTGTAGAAAAAGGAACGTGGATAGCAGGCTCTATATTATTGGTATTGACATTGTTGTCATTTGTATTGCGTCCAACAACTAAAACTGATGCTAACGAAAAAACATTATCTGAAAAAGTAAATACAGGTGTTCAAGCTCCTGCAATGCCTCAAGCACCACAAGGACAAATGGCTCCAGCGCCTCAAGGTCAACCTGCTCAAACTGCACCAGCACAAGGTGGTCAGCCAGCACAAACACCTGCTCCTCAACCAGCGCCTGCTCCAGCACAATAATTATTCAAAACAAATTATATTTAAAACGCCTCATTCGAGGCGTTTTTTTTATGATATGTTAGTGAGTTTTTCAAGAATCGTAAACACCGCAGGGCAAACTTCTGAATTTTTGAGTGTCAATGCACTGCGTTTGAGTAGTACATCTTCGTCGGTATAAGGATAACGTGCGCAATCGCTTGGTCGCACATCGTAAATGTAACAGGTATTGTCTTCGTTTAAAAACTGACAAGGTTGCTGCTTGTTGACATAATCGCCTTCTTCGTCCAACTTGAGGTAGGTTTGTATAAAGTCGCCTTCCTTCATACCCAAGGATTTAGCTATGCGCTTAATGTCAGGAATTTTAAAACGAGGAGAATGATTTTTGCAACAATTGGCACAGTCCAAGCAATTGATCGAAGCAAAAGTTTCTTCGTGCAAGACAGGCAATACCTTGATAACCTTACGCTGATCGCACTTTTTTAAAAATTGAGCATATTGCTTTTTATGTTCTTTGGCTTGCTTTTGCCACAAATCAGGCAACATATTAGCTGTATTGGCTTTTCAAGTTTTTGAGCATATCCTCAGTCATGGCATCCAAATCGTATTGTGGTTTCCAGTCCCAATCTTGCTGTGCTTTAGAATCATCAATACTTTGAGGCCATCCGTTGGCAATAGCTTGACGGAAATCTGGTTTGTAACTGAGTGTAAAATCAGGAATATGTTTTAGAATAGATGCACCTATTTCTTTCGGAGAAAAACTCATGGCGCTTAAATTATACGAACTACGAATTTTAACTTTTTCAGCTGGCGTTTCCATCAATTCTATGGTTGCACGAATAGCATCGGGCATATACATCATAGGCAAGTAAGTGTCTTCACTCAAAAAAGAAGTATAATCTTTATCGCGTAGGGCTTCATGGTATATTTCTACAGCATAATCTGTAGTGCCACCGCCAGGTGCTGATTTGTATGAGATCAAACCTGGATATCGAAGACTTCGAACATCGATACCATAGTGAGTATGATAATATTCGCACCATAGCTCGCCAGCATACTTGCTGATGCCATAAATAGTTGTAGGCTCAATGACAGTATGTTGTGGTGTGTTTTGTCGAGGTGAGGTAGGGCCAAATACTGCGATAGAACTTGGCCAATATATTTTATGTAACTTTTCTTCTTTTGCGATTTCAAGTACATTGAGTAAACTCTGCATATTGATATGCCAAGCCAATCCAGGATTTTTTTCGCCCGTAGCAGATAGTATTGCTGCAAGCAAATAAACCTGTGTAATGTTGTGTCGTAATATCAAAACGTGCAACATTTCTTTGTTCATGACATCACACGTGACGTAGGGACCAGTGCCTTTCAATAAATCGTGTTCTTCTCTTAAATCGCTCGCCAATACATTATCGTTGCCATAAATTCCACGCAATGCTGTGGTTAATTCTACACCTATTTGGCCGCAAGCGCCTATTACCAATATTTTTTCTTTTGTTATCGTCATGGTTGTACTTTATTGGTAACAAATGTAGAAAAAGTACACTGATTTTCAATACAAATTATATGACAGATTATAACTTCATTACATTTTGTATTCAGTAGCTAAATCCATGCGATAAACGATGATGCATAGCCTTGATTCTTTCACGTCCTTCAAGACGTGAAAGTGAGCAAGACGTAGTTTAATCAAGGTAATTAGTTTGGCCCCAAATTGTATTTGAAAATTTTGAATAAAAAAATGGCTTGCCTTTGGAAGACAAGCCATTTGAAAATTTCTTTGAATAAATTAAGCAACGACATCGTTTTCCATTAAATGAACACTACGTTTGATGAATGCAGTAAGATGTTCGCCAGTCAATAATCCTTGGGAAAGCATAGCCAAGTCTGCTAAGTTTTTCACTAAGTTTTGTTGCTTTTCTTCGTTGCTTTCTTTCAATATTTGTTGATAAATAGGATGATTACCATTGACAGTCATCATGATTTCGTCGGGCATATTGGCGTACCAACTCATTTGCGGATTGATGGAGGCCATATCTTTCATGCGACGCATCATTTCGGGACGCGTGACGATAACAGGTTGGGCATCAGTGCTCAAACCTTTACACTCGATTTTAACGCCGAGGTTGGTTACTTGACTTGTAAAAATTTCTGTGAGTTTGGTCTCTTCTTCTTTGTTTAAAACAATATGGTTTGCGTCAGATTTGTCGATCAAATTGTCTGCTATTTCAGAATCAACGCGGGTAAACGTGACATTATCCCACTTCATTTCCATGTTGTTGATAAATGCATTATCAACCAAAGTTTCCATTTCAATGATTTTGTAGCCTTTGTCGTTTGCTGCTTGAATGTATGCATCTTGTTTTACAGCATCTGTTGTATACAACACAACATGTTTACTTTCTTTGTTGACTTGACTTGCTTCAGTGGTATTTTTGTATTCTTCAAACGTGTAGAACGTTTTCGAAACTGCATCTTGCACGATAAAGAAATTGTTGGCTTTATCTAAAAACTTATCGTCAGTCATCATGCCATATTTGACAAACAATCCGATATGTTCCCATTTGGATTCAAATTCTGCACGATCATTTTTAAACAATTCGTCCAATTTATCAGCCACTTTTTTAGTAATATGGGCATTGATTTTTTTGACATTTGGATCGCCTTGCAAATAGCTACGACTCACATTTAAAGGTATATCTGGACTATCGATAACGCCGTGTAACAACATCATAAATTCAGGTACAATTCCTTTGACTTCGTCAGTAACAAAGACTTGATTAGAATACAAATTGATTTTATCTTTTTGTATTTCGTAATTATTTTTAATGGTTGGGAAATACAAAATACCGGTCAATGTAAACGGATAATCTACATTGAGATGAATCCAAAACAATGGAGGTTCGGCAAAAGGATAAAGTTCTTTGTAGAAATTTTGGTAATCTTCAGCAGTTAATTCGCTTGGTTTTTTGGTCCAGGCAGGATGAGTATTGTTGATTTGCTCATCTTCAAATTTGATTGGAATAGGTAAAAAAGCGCAAAATTTCTTCAAAATACCTTTGAGGCGAGAAGCATCCAAAAACTCTTCGCTTTCTTCATTGATATACATCACGATATCTGTTCCACGCTCTTCTTTCTCGGTTTCGGATAAAGTAAAAGATGGGCTTCCATCGCAACTCCATTTTGAAGCTGGTCCACCTTTGTATGATTTTGTTATGACATCTACTTTGCTACTCACCATAAACGATGAGTAAAATCCAAGACCAAAATGACCGATAACACTAGCACTTTCTGACTGACCTTTGTATTTGGTCAAAAATTCTTCGGCACTTGAGAAGGCAACTTGGTTGAGGTATTTATCTACTTCTTCGCTTGTCATACCGATACCACGATCGCGAATGGTGATTGTCTTTTTTTCAGTATCGAGTAGTAATTCTATGTCAATATTTCCTACTTCTTCATTGTATTCGCCTATAGAGGCTAGGGTTTTGAGTTTGTTGGTCGCATCTACAGCATTGCTAATCAGCTCACGGATAAATATTTCGTGATCGCTATACAAGAATTTTTTAATGATGGGAAAGATGTTCTCTGTTTGTACTCTAATTTGTCCACTTTGCATAGTTATAGATTTTTTATACTCTTGGTCAAACATTGTGCCATGCAATATCCGAATGACAAAATGGCGAATAAATTGTGATTGTGAATTTTGAATTCATTTTTTATTTATTTTTGAATCATAAAATAGAATTATTTAATATTATGACAAAAAAAATATTTTACACTATTATAATCTTAATCGGTTTAAGTAACGCAGTAAATGCTCAGTTTTTACCAACAGCCAATTTGACCATTTTCTCAGAAGATGGCAATAAATTCTATCTTATACTTAATGGTGAACGTCAGAATGATGAACCTCAAACTAATATTCGCATAGAAGAGTTACCTCAACCATACTATAATTGCAAAATCATATTTGAGGATAAATCCATGAAAGAAATTTCAAAAAATATGTTGATGTTGGTTGATGCCAACAATATCCCGCAGGACGCTACTTACAAAATTAAAAAAGATAAAAATGGTAAAAATCTATTGCGATTTTTCTCATTTATGCCGGCTGAGCAAAACATGATTCGCCCGTCTAACTGTTCGGTGTATCGATTTGGAAATCCCGGACAAATGATAGCTGGACCTGGTTTTATACAACAATCCACAACTATACAACAACAAACTGGTCGAGGTAATGGGGTAGGTGTCAATGTAAATGTGGGTGGTGTAAACATCAATATGAATGCGGATATACCTAACCAAAGAGGCACGACGACAACAACTACAACAACGACCACTACGACAACAAGAGGTGGAGGAAGAAACCAAATAAGAAATCAAAACAATGACTTTGAGGATCATTTTAATGAGCCTGTTCAAACTCAACAGGGTTGTTTCAATGCTTATCCAATGGCACCGAACGATTTTAATGCGGCATTGGCAACACTTAAAAATGAAAGCTTTGACGAAACAAGATTGGATATAGCCAAACAAATCCTTACAAGCAATTGTATGAACACCAATCAAATCACTTCGATGTGCAAATTGTTTAGTTTCGAAGCTTCAAAGCTTGACTTTGCTAAGTTTGCTTACGATCATTGTGTAGATCCCAACAATTACTTTAAAGTGAGTAATTTATTTTCGTTTAGCAGTTCAAAACAAGAACTTACACAATATATACAAGGGAGATAAAGTTACTTTTTTTAATGAATTAAATATTCTGAATTGAATGATTTAACAGATTACAACAATTAGTTTGTTTTAAGTTAATTTATAGAATCTTTAATTTACCAAATTCTCATTCAAAATAGCATAAAACATCCCAAAACATACCAGTTACTCAATATACAATAGTGAATCAAAGTTTATTTTTAGATTTATATCTTTAATATATATCTATGAAACAAAAATTAAACAAAATGAAATGGCTTATGCTAGTTTCAGGTACATTTATGTATTCTGCTAGTGTTGCCCAAAACAAAGTTGGTGTGGGTACAAATACACCAACTGAAAAATTAGATGTAATCGGGAATGTAAAAGCCGATACTGTAAAGCTCAATGTCATTCAAATGACACCTGCTGCAGGTGCAGGCAAAGTAATGGTTTCTGATGCCAACGGTAATGGTTCATGGCAAACTGGCCCAGTGGGTCCAGCAGGTCCACAGGGTATTCAAGGATTAACTGGCCCGACTGGTGCTAATGGAGCAGATGGACCAACTGGTGCTACAGGTCCTCAAGGACCACAAGGAATTCAAGGTTTAACAGGGTTAACTGGAGCAACGGGGCCACAAGGTCCTATAGGTTTGACTGGTGCTACAGGTCCTCAAGGTGCAACTGGTTTAACAGGCGCTACAGGTCCTCAAGGTATTCAAGGACCAATTGGTTTAACAGGCGCTACAGGTCCTCAAGGTATTCAAGGACCAACTGGTTTAACAGGCGCTACAGGTCCACAAGGTATTCAAGGTCTAACTGGTTTAACAGGCGCTACAGGTCCTCAAGGACCAATTGGTTTGACTGGTGCTACTGGCGCAACAGGCGCTAATGGTGCAGATGGACCAACAGGTGCTACTGGCACTCAAGGTCCAATAGGATTAACAGGCGCAGCAGGTGCAACTGGTGCTAATGGTGCAGATGGACCAACAGGTGCTACTGGCGCTCAAGGTCCAATAGGATTAACAGGCCCAGCTGGAGCAAATGGTGCTACAGGAGCAACAGGAGCAGATGGTCCACAAGGTATACCTGGAATAGCTGGTCCTGCAGGTGCAAATGGTGCTACAGGTCCTACTGGCCCTGGTTCTGTAGCTGGAACAACCAACTATATTTCTAAGTTTACAAGTGCAACTGGATTAGGAAACTCAACAATTCAAGAAAATGCTACGGGTAATGTATCTGTCAATATATTTCCATCAAACATATATCGATTCTATGTCTATCAACAACAACTAACCGTAAACGGAGATGGTCAGTCATCATTATATGGATATCGTACACGTGATTCACAAAACGATGGAGTTGGATACTCTCAAATTCAAACTAACCGCGCTATAAGTGGATTTAACTTTTGGGGAGATGTATACACATTCGGAGCTGCAAACTATAGCTACAATGACTACACTCGATGTGGTGGTTCGTTTGGCGCAGACGTAAATGGACTTTATTGGGGTTCATTAGGTTACAGAAGTTCAGGATTATTAAACTATGGTGTATATGGTAACTCAGCATATGCATCAGGTACTGGTTATTTACCAACAACTGCTACAACAGCTGGTATTGGTGGAGGATTCTTCGGTACAGTAGGTTCTTTCTCTAAAGGAGATGTAGTAGGTCAATTCAATGAAGGTGAATTGTTTGCACAATACAATAAAGGCGATGTATATACTTCTGGAAAACAAATTGAATTGGTTACGAACAATGAAATCGTTACACCTTCTTATTCAGTAACATCTCCTGATGTAACTGTGTACAAAAAAGGTAAAATTCAATTAACAAACGGAACTGCTTTTGTTACGTTTGATGAAAACTATGCCAACTTATTAGGTGAATCACCTATCGTTACAGCCTCTCCAATGGGTGCTTGCAATGGTGTATATGTAACCAATGTAACGCGCAATGGCTTTGAAATCAAAGAACAAAACAATGGATCTTCATCTGTTGAAATTTCTTGGATTGCTGTAGGTGATCGTGTTGATGCTGGTTCAACTGAAGTTCCTGCAATGTTAACAAACAGAACTTTTAATAGCAATATTAGTAAAGTAATGCATACAGATGGTGACAAAAAACATGATGCCATGGGTATGTGGTGGGATGGTAAAGAGTTTAAGTTTGGTGAAATCCCAACTAAACTTCACCTTACACGTGAGCAAAAAACTAAAATGTTAGAAGCTCAAATGGCTGAAGCAGAAGCTCAAAAAGCAAATAAAGAATAATTCATTTTTTGTATCTTAATCTTCTTCATGTTTATTAGAAATTTCATATTATTCATAGTATTGATTCAGTCGTTTCCAACGTTTGCTGATGGTAATTCCAATGTGAGTTATTATCAACGAATCGTTGGTGCTCTGGCTCACGATAGTATGCAAGGACGTGAGGTTTCTACTAAATATGAAGACAAAGCAGCAAATTATATTTCTAAAGAAGTAGCTCGTTTGCTGAATAGAAAAACAAATATTCATACTTTTTCATTTGTAAACAGTCAGAATCAACAGTCTCAACAGTCTAAAAATGTATATTATTTCAAAGATAATCATGCATTGAAAACTATTTTGATAAGTGCACATTATGATCATCTTGGTTTGGGTGGACTCAAATCGTTGAGTTATGGTAAAAGAAATCAGGTACATAATGGTGCTGATGACAATGCCTCTGGTGTAGCGCTTACACTTAGCCTATGTAAGGAACTATCAACATGGAAGTCAAAACAATATAATTATTTATTTGTTTGGTATTCTGCACATGAGATAGGTTTATATGGTTCAAGTGCATTCAAGCAATATTGTGAATCGATGAAAACATCTATCGCATTGGTTCTGAATTTTGATATGGTTGGACGATTAGATCATAAAGTTAAAATAATG
>JBILCF010000143.1:0-7549 GCA_044353325.1 Chitinophagaceae bacterium
TTTTTACTTTTACCACATGCATTCATTCAACGGTTTATTAACGCAATTTGAACAATTTTTTGCCAAGCATTCATTTCCTACAACACCATCCACATTGTACGAACCTTGTAGTTATTTACTCAATATGGGAGGCAAGCGAGTACGACCAGTTTTGTGTCTCATGAGTCACGAATTGTTTGCAGATTTAAATGAAAATGCTTGGAACACGGCAACTGCAATAGAATTGTTTCATAATTTCACTTTGATGCACGACGACATCATGGACGCTGCGCCTTTACGTAGAGGATTTCAAACTGTACATGAAAAATTCGGGCAATCTACAGCGATACTTTCTGGCGATGTCATGAGTATATATGCATACGAACATTTAAATAAAATCAACACAACATATATTCATACTGTTATTGAACTTTTCAATGAAACGGCTATTAAAATTTGTGAAGGTCAACAACTAGACATGGATTTTGAACAACGCCCTTTTGTGAGTATGGAAGAATATATTCATATGATAACCCTTAAAACATCTGTTTTGTTGGCAGCTTCTTTAAAATTAGGCGCAATCTTAGGAGGTGCATCGGTTGGTTGTGCTGAGGTTTTGTACAACTTCGGTAAAACTTTAGGTATTGCATTTCAACTCAAAGATGATTACCTCGATGCATACGGCAACACAGCTAAAACAGGCAAACAACTTGGAGGTGATATTTTATCAAATAAGAAAACATTTTTATCAGCTAAAGCTTTTGAAATTGCAAGTGATGAACAAAAGTTGGTTTTAAGTGATTTGCTATCAAGAAATGATGCTGACAAAGTTAAAGATACACTTGCCTTTTTTGATCAATTGAACATTAAGCAGCATCTTGAGGCTGAAATGAATACTTACACTACTTTGGCATATCAATTACTTGAAAAAGTACCTGTCATTTCTAAACGCAAAGTTCATTTACACGATGTAGCAGACATGTTGTTAAAGCGAATTCACTAACTATTTGATTTCAAAGTTTAATAGCTCTTCTTCAAATAAAGATGCCTGAAGTCTATCTCCAATGGCTACTGGGCCGACACCTTTTGGAGTGCCAGTAAAAATAATATCGCCCATATTGAGCGCAAAATATTGTGATATATAGCTGATAATCGTATCGAATGAAAATAATAAATCAGCTGTATTGCCATGCTGGACTAGATTCGAATTTTGGTGTAACTTAAAATCATAAGGAGCATTTTCAGTCATTAAGGATAATGGCTTCCATTTTCCAATGACAGCAGATGAATCAAAAGCTTTTGCAATTTCCCATGGCAAACCTTTTTGTTTTTGTTTTTCCTGCAAGTCGCGGGCAGTAAAATCAATACCAACAGTTACTGCGTCATAATATGAAGATGCAAATTTGGGCTGAACAGCTTTCCCATTTTTACAAATTCTAAGCACTATCTCACATTCATAATGTAAATCCTTGGTGAAATTTGGATAGTAAAAAGGTTTATTGTCTGTAAGCAAAGCAGTATGCGGTTTCATAAAAACTACAGGCGCATCAGGAATTGCATTATTGAGTTCTGCAGCATGTTCGCCATAGTTTCGACCAATACAAAATATTTTCATAGGGTAGGATTTTTAAAGGGTAAATTTAAGATTATTGAAAAAATTCATTGTTCGATCTAGACCTATACATGCAAAGTTTTCAATGATTTCAGTACATTTTTCTACTTTTAAATTGACCATAGGAATTTCATCGTCTTTCCATTTGCCCAATACAAAGTCAACTTGTTTGCCTTTGGCAAAATGATTTCCAATTCCAAACCGAAGTCGAGGATATTCAGTTGTGCCCAAGCTTTCATGTATACTTTTCAAACCATTGTGGCCAGCATCGCTTCCGCCTTTTTTAATTTTAAGTACATCTAAAGGAAATGCCAAATCATCGACTACAACTAATAAATTTTCGATAGGTATTTTTTCTTTGTCTAACCAATATTTTACTGCTCGTCCACTTAAATTCATGTAGGTAGTCGGTTTAATTAAAACTATAGTTCGACCTTTGAATTTCACTTCACAAACATCCGCTAAACGATCGTTTTTAAATGTCGCCTTGTGTTTGGCTGCAAACACATCGACAACATCAAATCCAATATTATGACGTGTTTCAACGTATTCAAATCCAATATTTCCAAGTCCTGCAATTAAGTATTTCATAAATCTTTAGTATGCTTTGATACAATATTTAATGTGCACGAAAATACTAAATGGCAGCTTTATTTGTATTAAAAAAGAAGATTATTTGATTTTATCAAGTTCTGCCTTTGTGACGATTTTATAATCGACTGGTATGTCAAACAATTGTGGATCAATTGCTTTTATATTGACTTGTGTCGCAACAAATTTCATTATGGTGTTTTTAGTATTTTTCATTTCATATTCTAATGGAATTCCGCCTAAACCAGGAAACATCGAGTTGAAATTTTCATCTTGAGGTTGTAATTCTTTAGTTGAAAAAATAGTCACTATTTCACCATCTTTATAGGTTACTGTTTGTTGAGAACAACCATATCCAGTTATTTTTTTGGTTCGGTCGCTTGCTTGGATATTGGCATTTATAAAGCGTTTATTTTTTTCTTTTAGTTCCTCCGGCGAAAGTACTAATGCATATTTGTTCTCAGTATCAAGATTTAGTGAATATGTTTTTCCAGTTTTGAATTGAAATATAGTCACATTGCTATAGCCATTATTCATTGCTATTTCACGACGGATATTTCCACTTTTGACTGTAATCAAATAAATACCTGATGGTTTTGTTTCCCCATTCATATATACATCGTATTGAAGAATGCCTTCAGAAAATACTTTTTGACCAAAGCATTTAGCTATACCAAGGTTAAGAAGAATAAGGATAGAAATAAGTATTTTCATAAAATTATTTTAGTTTTTAAACAAAATAAACCTTAAAGATTCAACATTTTTAATAATTCATCTTTTTTTCTGCGGCTAACTTCAACTTCAGCATCATCATGCATGACAACAAGGTTGATATCACCTTTGATAAACTTTTTAATAAAGTTGATATTGACCAAATGTGAATTGTGCACCCTACAAAACAGAGATGGGGATAGCACATTTTCTATTTCTTTCAATGTTTTACTTACAAAAACTTTAGTTCCATTGGTTAGAAATATCGTAGTGTAATTGCTAGACGAATTGCAACGAACAACTTCGGCAGTATTAACAAATTTTAATCCATCAGAAGTTGGGAAAGCTATACGGTTAAAAGGGTCGTTTGTACTATATAATTGTATATTCTCCAATAAAATCTTGATTTTTTCCAAAGGATTATTGAGGGATATGTGTACTCTAATACGATTAACTGCATCTACTAATTCTGAAGTATTAATTGGTTTAAGTAGATAATCTATTGCACTAAACTGTATCGCTTTTATACCAAATTGGCTGTGAGCTGTAGTGAAAATAAGATCAAAATTTTTAACTGAAATTTTTTCTAATATATCAAAACCATTCATTCCTGGTAATTCAATATCCATAAATACTAGGTCTGGGTTTAGAATATTAATTTTATCTACTGCTTCATATGCTGAATTGCAAACAGCTATAATATCCAAATCAGGTAGGTGATTTTGTATTAATTTTTCTAAAACCTGCGAGCTAGTTATTTCATCATCAACTATGATCACTCTCATAGGGTAAATATAGGGAAATATCTATTGATTTAAAACGCATTTAACGTTAATTTTTTTTACAACACGTCTTACTTTTTATATCTTGCATCACATTCTACAAAGAAAAAAGAAGCATAAATTTTCATATTTGATTCATTTTCAATAAATTAGAATAATATTTAAAACTAAAAGTGATATAATTAGCCATGAAGGTAGTGATTTTTGCAGGTGGACTAGGCACAAGAATTTCAGAAGAAAGTCATTTAAGGCCCAAACCTATGATTGAAATAGGAGGTAAACCTATACTTTGGCATATTATGAATATTTATGCAGCTCAAGGACACAATGAATTTATTGTTTGCTGCGGCTATAAAAGTTGGATCATTAAAGAATACTTTTCCAATTATTTCATCCACAATGCAGATATGACAGTGGATTTAATGGACAATAAAGTTGAAATTCATAATTCGAATGCAGAACCCTTTAAAGTTACTCTGATCGACACGGGTGTTGAAACCATGACTGCCGGACGTTTGAAAAGAGTTTTACCTTATACTAATAATGAACCTTTTTTGCTAACCTATGGTGATGGAGTTTCTGATGTTGATATAAACGAAACTATAGCTTTTCATCAACAACATAAAAAAATTTGTACAATGACAGTTATCCAACCGAGCAGTCGATTTGGGGTTGTCAATATGGATGAAGATGGAACCGTTAATCAATTTGAAGAAAAACCAGAAGACAGTGGAACTTGGATCAATGGCGGTTTTTTTGTGATTGAACCAGAAATTAAAAATTATTTGACAGATCAAAATATTGATCAAGTGATGTGGGAGCGCCAACCAATGTATGATTTGGCTACAAATAAACAAATTGCAGGTTTCAGACATCGAGGTTTTTGGAAATGTATGGATACTATGCGAGACAAAGAAGAACTTGAACATTTATGGCAAACAAATCCAATATGGAAAAAATGGTAACCCTAGCTCAACTACAGAATACCTATAAAGGAAAAAAAGTTTTTTTAACTGGACATACCGGTTTCAAAGGTACTTGGATGTTGCAAATATTAGCACAACTTGGTGCAATTGTTAAAGGGTTTTCATTAGCACCAGAGCATAGTTACGACTTATATAATTTAGTAGGAGGGGATAAATTATGTCACTCTAGTTTGTTTCATGATATTCGAGATGCTGAACGCTTGCGTAAAGAGATTCTTTATTTTGAACCAGATTTTATTTTTCATTTGGCTGCACAACCTTTGGTATTAAAAGCCTACAAAGAACCTTTGTATACGTTTGAAGTTAACACGCAAGGGACTGCAAATGTGTTGGAAGCCCTTAGAATGTTAGAAAAAGACTGTTTAGCAGTCATGATTACGACAGACAAAGTATATGAAAATAAAGATAATGGTCAAGCATTTTTAGAAGATGATAAACTAGGTGGTTTTGACCCGTACTCAGCAAGTAAAGCAGCTTGTGAAATTATCATATCTTCTTACCGGGCCTCTTTTTTTGACACAAATCAAACACAAAAATACCTCAAACCAGTAGCTTCAGTTAGAGCTGGAAATGTAATTGGTGGAGGGGATTTTGCCGACAACAGAATAATACCTGATATTATTAAATCATTGAGACTAGATGAGCCCATAGTATTGCGAAATCCGCATGCGACTAGACCTTGGCAACATGTGCTTGAACCTTTGGGTGTTTATTTACAATTAGGAGCACATTTACTACATAATCCTAAGGCTTGTACTACTGCGTATAATATTGGACCAATTGATGGTGATGTATTGACAGTGGAAGAATTGACTCAAATCGCAATTAGCGAAGCTGGCAAAGGATCTTACACAATATTAGAACAAGAAAATAAACCTCACGAAGCGGCTTCATTAGTATTGAATATCGATAAAATAAAACAAGATTTGAATTGGACCCCACGTTATAATTCTAAGCAAGCAATTGAAAAGACGATCCAATGGTATTTGGATAATGGTCATGCCGATGTAAAGTGTACGATGCAGATCAACGATTATTTCTATTAAATTTATTTCATGCAAATTATTAATACAGCTATACCTGAAGTGAAATTAATTCAATTGTTTAATGCAAGTGATTCTCGAGGATTATTTGTAAAAACATTTCACGAATCAACTTTAAAAGTAGCAGGGATTGAATTTGAAGTAAAAGAAAGTTTTTACTCAGTTTCTCACAATAATGTAATTAGAGGTTTGCATTTTCAACATCCACCACATGACCATGCCAAAATTGTTTTTTCAACACAAGGAGCAATCTTGGATGTGGTGCTAGATATTCGCAAAAATTCACCAACATATGGTCAGTATGTATCTGCCGAACTTTCTGCCGAAAATAATACTGCAATTTACATTCCCAAAGGATTTGCACATGGTTTTAAAACTTTGACTGATCATGCAACTACATTTTATTTTGTAAGTAGTGAAAACCATAGGGGTTCAGATGATGGAATTTTGTTTTCAAGCATTGGTTTAGATTGGAATGTTTCAAATCCAATTGTTTCTGATCGCGATTATTCGTTTAAACCTTTTTCTGAATTTATTTCTCCCTTTTAATTTTTGATTATGAAAGTATTTATTTCTGGTGCTTCTGGTTTGGTTGGAAGTAATTGTTTACAACATTTTACTGAGCAGGGAGCTGAAGTTGTTGGTTCTTATTTTTCATTTCCTACAGAAAACACTGTTTTTTTTGATACTTTAAATCCAGATAATCCATCAAATTTTAATTTGATCAATTTTAATCCTGACGTGATTATACATTGTGGTGCATTGACTCATGTCGATTACTGTGAAGATCATGAGCAAGAAAGCTATGAAAAAACTGTACAATCAACTCTCAACTTAAAACAGCTCGCACAACAAAGTAGGGCAAAGTTGGTTTATATCTCAACAGATTATGTGTTTGATGGTCAAACAGGACCATACTCAGAACTAGATGCTACAAATCCATTGAGTGTATATGCCAAACACAAACATGAAGGCGAACAAACTGTACTTGATACCATGGGTGAGCAGGCATTGGTCCTGAGAATCACGAACGTATATGGACGAGAACAACGCAATAAAAATTTCGTATCTAGAATTATTGATCAATGTCAGCAAGGACAGCATTTAAACTTGAAGTTACCAGTCGATCAATATGCAACGCCAGTCAACGCATGGGATATAGCTCGTGCGTTATTTTTACTTTTACACGATAATCACAACGGTATTTTTCATATATCCAGCACTGATTGGATGAATAGGGTAGAACTTGCTTTGACAATTTTAAAGTATTTTCCACATACAACTTACGATTTAATACCAATGTCAACTGCTGAAATGAATCAGCCTGCCAAAAGACCACTTCGTGGTGGATTATTGAAGACGAAATTTTCTGCTTTATATCCTTCATTCCTTTTTAGTAATGTGGATGATTTTGTAAAGCAACACGTAATAATTTAAACTAGGAAAAACGCATTTTCCAAACACCTAATATAGCTTCCTTAACTATACCTTTTGTCATTTTGGAAATACCTTCTTTGCGATCAACGAATGTAATTGGAACTTCTTTAATTCTGAATTTTTTGCGCCAAGCTCTGTATTTCATTTCTATTTGAAATGCATAACCAATAAATCGAATATTGTCTAACTCAATAGCTTCCAAAACTTTACGTTTATAACATACAAAACCTGCAGTACAATCCTTGACTGGCATCCAAGTAATCATTCTTACATAAACTGAAGCCCCATAAGAAATAAAGATTCTATTCATGGGCCAATTTTCTACTTTTCCTCCGCTTATATACCTAGACCCAACTGCTATATCAAAACCATCTTTATGACATGCATTGTAAAGGCGAATAAGATCAT
>JBILCF010000144.1:0-7523 GCA_044353325.1 Chitinophagaceae bacterium
CGCCTTGCGTTAGATCTAGAATACCTGTTTTTTGTCCCATGAGTTTGTGTAGCATCAATGTGCCACTACAAGACAATTCGACATCATCGGGATGAGCGCCAATAGCTAAGATATCTAGTTTCATAGAAGTTGTTTATAATAGATGTTTAAACATCAAAGAAAGAAAACTTATGTTACAAATGCAAACAAATCATTTTTTGTATTCAAAATGGCCACGGGCTTCTATTTCTAAAACCACGGATTCTATCGCAGCATCGTCGCCCAAAGGATCGTAATTGTTTTTGAGATTATTGCTGAATAAAAGTGCGACAGCTTGCCATAGTCCAGCGTTGAAGCCCCCTTTTAGTTCGCGGACTATTTGATAACAAGGCTTACCCGTTTGGCGTGCAATGAGTTTGACCAATACTTGCCCCTGCGATATGGTTAGGTTTTCTAGTTCGCCTTTAAATTTTTTGTTGAGTTCATCCTCTTTATTCCGTTTATATTGCTTTTTAGCATCTTTGCTGTACAAGGAATTGAGAACGGAATCTACATCTTTTAAGATATACGATGCTGCAACTGCATAGGGATAAACAACATATACATTGTATCGCAGCTGATTGTAAGCATCTTCGTTTTTTCGATCTCGTCGGCGTTGTTTCACAAGCCATTTAGGGGCTTTGTCTCGAATTGTTACTTCCCGTATCCAGCCATGTGGTATGGTATCGGTACCAACTACTATGCTTCCTACACGTATGGTGTCGCTGTTTTGTTGTGCAAAACTCGTTGGAGCATAAATCATACCCAAACTCAGCAGTAAAATGAACACCAAATAGCGCATAAGCAGGCAACTTCAAGTAAAGTCTAGTACAAATATGCCAAACCTTTTCTTAAAAAAACATTAAATTGTCATAAATATTAAGCTTCTTAAAGCATTTGTAAAGCGTTTTATCCAAACTAAAATCTGTAAAATTGAAGGCATATAGAGAATAAATAGCTTGAAAATTAGGTTGTTGGCTGAAATTTGTGACAATAATCACAAGAATACATACAGACTTTATTACCTTCGTCAATCATGGAACAAAAGAAAAGAGTAAAATTTACCAACAAAAGCAAAACACAATTTTTCAAAACGCTTAAGCAACGAGCTGATCAATATTTCGTAGATAATAATATCAAACAAGTCGGGAACGCTGGAATGGTATTCAAAACTTTTGTTATGTTAAGCATGTATTTATTGCCTTTTGCGGCCATTTATATATTTGAATTGCCAGCTTGGGGTGTTATAACCTGTTTCGTAATTTCAGGTTTTGGTGTCGCTGGTTCGGGTATGAGCGTGATGCACGATGCAAACCATGGTGCATATAGCGATAAAAAATGGGTAAATTCACTATTGGGTGGAACCTTAAATATATTGGGTGGCTACGATGTCAATTGGCGTTTGCAACATAATATTTTGCATCATACGTACACCAATATTACACACGTCGATGAAGATATAGAACAACGTTTAAAAATGCGTTGGACGCCGTTTGCTAAATGGTATCCTGTGCAACGTTTTCAGCATGTCTATGCATTTTTTGCCTATTGTTTAGGTACATTGAGTTGGGTAGTGATGAAAGATTACAAACAATATTTTACATACTCTAAAAATGGCGTGAACAAATGCAGCAAGAATGAATACTATTGGGGTATGTTCAAATTGTTTTTCTTCAAAGCTATTTATTTAGTGTATACTTTAGTGATTCCAATTGCAGTATTAGGTTACAGCGCAGGTTTAATCATTGGGGGCTTTTTGCTCATGCACGCTATTGGTGGTTTTGTTTTGTCTACTGTTTTCCAGCTTGCGCATGTAGTAGAAGGAGTTCATTTTCCAATGCCAAATGACAAAGGTGAAATTGAAAACGAATGGGCTATTCATCAGTTGTTGACTACTGCCGATTTTGCACACGACAATAAATTACTGACGTGGTATGCAGGTGGATTAACTCATCAAATTGAGCATCATTTATTTCCAAATATTTGTCATATGCACTATCCCAAATTAGCTAAAATAGTACAAGAGACCGCTGAAGAGTTTGGATTACCATATTATTATAACTCAGGCTATTTTTCAGCTTTAAAATCACATATACGTACATTAAAGAAATTTGGCTTGCAGAGCGATTTTGATTTGGCGAATGTGTAAGGATTAATAGTTTATAAGTTTAGAAAGTTTAGGGTTTAGTTGGTTTAGGGATTTCAAGTTTGGAATGCTTTAAGGTTTTAGAATAATTAAAACTTGCTACACCACAACTCTCAACCCTCAACTCTCATATCTCCAATCTCACATCTCCCATCTAATTTTCAAATTCCCATCCTATATCTTTTCGATAATATTTACCTTCGAAGTCAATTGCGTTTGCATTTTTCTTAGAAATGCTCAATGCTTCTTGCAATGAATCTGCTAAGGTAGTTATTGCCATTACCCGTCCGCCATTGCTTATAATACCTTCATCGGTTTGGGCTGTACCAGCATGAAAAACCAAACTGTCTTTAATGGTTTCTATATTTCGAATTAACTTTCCTTTTTCGTAAGCTTCAGGATAGCCTTGGCTTACAAGCATTACAGTAGCGGCATGTTTGGGCGAAAGGTTGCATGTTTTGGTGTAAAGTGTTTCATCTTTCAGCGAAGATAAAAGTTCTACCAAATCACTTTCGATGCGTGGCATAACAACTTCTGTTTCTGGATCGCCCATGCGACAATTGTATTCGATGACATACGGATTATTATCCACTTTTATTAGGCCAATAAATACAAAACCTTTGTATGTGATACCATCTGATTGAATCCCTTTGATTGTAGGTTCTACGACTTGCGAAATAACTTTTTGCATAAATGCATCGTTTGCAAATGGCACTGGAGACACCGCGCCCATACCGCCAGTATTTAAACCTGTATCGCCTTCGCCAATACGTTTATAATCTTTCGCAGTTGGTAGCAAAACGTAATTTTTACCATCGGTCAAGACAAATACTGAACATTCTATTCCTTTTAAAAATTGTTCAATGACAACTTTACTACTTGCTTCGCCAAATTTTTTGTCTTGTATCATTTCCGAAAAAGTCTGTAATGCCTCTTCGTGCGATTCGGCGATTACTACACCTTTGCCAGCGGCCAAGCCATCGGCTTTAAGTACTATTGGTAAAGTATGTTGCTTGATGTAAGCAACACCGTCTTCATAATTGCTTGCATTGAATTCGCGATAATCGGCTGTAGGTATTGAATGCTTGGCCATAAATTCTTTGGCAAAGGCTTTACTTCCTTCAAGCATAGCACCTTGTTTGGATGGTCCTATGACGTGTATATGTTTTAAGGTATCGTCTGCTTGGAAGAAGTCGTAAATGCCATTGACCAATGGATCTTCAGGTCCTACCACAACCATATCAATATGTTCATGATTACAAATGGTTCGAATACGTGCAAAATCATTGACATCACATTTCATATTGATGCCATACATAGCCGTACCAGGATTTCCGGGTGCAATTAAAAGTCGACTACAATATCTGCTTTGTGCTATTTTCCATGCCAATGCATGCTCGCGACCACCACTACCAAGTATAAGAATTTTCATTTTACAATTATTGTGGTGTAAAGGTAAAAAGGGAATTATCAAAAGAGGAATGAATTAAGGTTTGATTTCTAAAATTATGATATCAAGAAATTGTATTCGTAGAACAACAAAATCTGGGTTGAAGTTTACAATCGAAATTCACTTGAAAATCAACTTTTAATCTTGTTTAAATACGTTTTAAATACTCCTCCAAATGAATCTGTTGAAAATTAGAAGCCTTTAAATATAGTTGAATAGAAAAAAACGTTCTATATTGGCATATTAAAACTACAAAATGGAAAATACACAAGAACAACAAGGACATCCAAAAGGATTATGGGTTTTATTTGGTACTGAAATGTGGGAACGTTTCAATTTTTATGGAATGAGAGCGATTCTTACTTTATTTATGGTAAACGCTTTATTAATGAAAGAAGCAGACGCCTCCTTAATTTATGGAGGGTTCTTAGGTCTTTGCTATTTAACACCTATGTTAGGAGGGTTTGTTTCAGATCGTTTTTTTGGAAATAGAAACTGTATTTTACTAGGAGGTTTAATGATGGCAATTGGTCAATTTTTGTTATTTACAAGCGCTTCTGTGTTTGATGGAAATTTAAGCTTAGCAAATACCTTATTGTGGACCGCTTTAACAATTATAATTTTCGGTAATGGCTTTTTTAAACCTAATATTTCTAGCATGGTGGGTAGTTTGTATCCAAAGCAAGAAAAATCGAAATTGGATACTGCATTTACTATTTTTTACATGGGCATAAATTTAGGTGCTTTTTTAGGACAATTAATATGCCCACTAGTTGGAGACGTTAAAGACGAAGCAGGAATTAGAGATTTGTCTGCTTTCAAATGGGGTTTTTTAGCTGCATCCATTGCCATGGTTTTAGGAACTATAGTATTTTATGTACTTAAAAATAAATATGTTGTAACGCCAGAAGGGAAACCATTAGGAGGCTTGCCAAAAAACAATGATTCTTCACAATACGAAGAAGGCGAGGCTCAAAAAGCAGAGTTTTCAATAACATCGTTACTTCTTGCTGGTGCAGTTTTTATAGGCTTATTTTTCTTGTTTAATTATATGTTATCAAATCCTCTGAAACCCAATCCAGTCAAGGATTATATTTATCCGATTATATATTCATTAGGGCTAACCTTAGCTGGTTTGATAGTTTCGGATAAATCATTAACAAAAGTCGAATTACAAAGAATATTAGTTATTTACATTGTTGGTTTTTTCATTATATTCTTTTGGGCTGCTTTTGAACAAGCTGGTTCATCTTTAACATTTATTGCCGATAATCAATGTGACAGAAACTTTTTTGGTTGGAATATGCCACCTTCAATGGTTCAAATTTTTAATGGAATTTTTGTTTTTGCTTTTGCCTTCCCTTTTAGTATCATCTGGGATAAATTACGTGCAAAGAATAAAGAGCCATTATCTACTGTGAAACAAGCCATCGGATTAGGCCTTATTGCTCTAAGTTATTTTATTATTGCATATAATGTAAAAGATTTAGGAAGTAGCGGTCTGTTAGCCATTAAATGGTTAATTTTATTGTATTTAATTCAAACATTTGCTGAATTATGTTTGTCTCCAATTGGTTTATCATTAGTTGGTAAGTTGTCTCCAAAACGTTTTGCGTCTTTATTATTTGGGGTTTTCTTTTTAAGCAATGCGGCAGGTTATGCATTAGCTGGTTCATTAGGAGCATTAATTCCTGCAACTGGAGATAAATTTAAAAAATCTACAGAACTTGGGATTGATTTACAGGCATTATTAGACAAAAAAATCACTGCAACTGCAGATCAATTGAAGTTATTAGCAGATAATCAAATTAGTCCTTCAAACCCAGTCTTTGTTGGTTTTGAAATTCACAATTTATTCGAATTTTTCATGGTTTTTGTGGTTTTAACTGGCATCGCATCAGTTATTTTATTTTTATTAACTCCAATACTTCGTAAAATGATGCATGGTGTGAAGTAATTATTTTACAATAGACTTTCAAAATCCTCAACATTGCGTTGGGGATTTTTTTATGCAGTTTAAATTCATAAACTCTTTTTTTTCGTTTTTCAATATCCACTACATAAATTTGCATTCTAGCAATTATGCACCTTAAAGGCAGTTTTTTTGTTTGATTTAAACATGTTCTCTCCCCTTATTTCATCGAATTCACAGATTATCCACATTACTGTTTGGTTTTTGCACTGTCAAAATTCGATGAAACCCTTTACTGTCAATGATTTCAGTGGTTTAGCCTGTGGATAAATAAGATTTGTTAATCATTGTGATACTTTGTGGGAAATTGTGTTATTTTGTGTCACTAAATGATTTAAATCCCTCAATGTCAAACTTTTTAGGAGAATATGAAGTAACCCTGGACTCAAAAGGAAGATTTATGCTTCCTGTTGGGTACAAACGTCAGCTTGGCGAAGCTGAGGGTACGCGCTATATCCTAAGTCGTGGATTTGAAAAATGTTTGACCCTTTATACTGAGGCTCAATGGGAAAAAGTGGCTTCTGTCGTTCGTCGTTTAAATGAGTTTAGCGCCAAAGCACGCAATTTCAAGCGTGTGTTTTTAAATGGTGCTACGTTTATCGAACCAGATGCTGCCGGTCGTATTCTCATTTCCAAAAGTATGATAGAGCATGCAGGTTTGTCCAAGGACATTGTCTTCTCAGCTCAAATGGATAAAGTGGAGCTTTGGGATGCAGAAACGTTCCGTAAGGAAATGAGTATGAGTGCCGAAGATTTAAGTGATTTAGCGAATGAAGTGTTGGGTAGTGATTTTTTAAATCCCCTTGACGGGCAATAAAAATGAGCGAAACTACATTTTATCACACCGCAGTTCTTTTACATGAATGTATCGATCAGCTTCAAATTCAACCTTCAGGTGTATACTTGGATGCGACGTTTGGTGGTGGTGGTCACAGCAAAGAAATTTTGAAACATCTGGGTCCTGAAGGGAAATTAATCGTATTTGACCAAGACAAAGATGCACGTCGCAATTTGCCCGAAGATTCAAGAGTGCTTTTCGTGCCTGAAAATTTTAGATATGCAGCACGTTTTGTTCGATTGTACAAACTCGGACAACTCAATGGTGTATTGGCCGATTTGGGTGTCAGTTCTTTTCAGTTTGATACTGCCGAAAAAGGGTTTTCTATTCGATTTGATGCGCCGCTCGATATGCGTATGGATCAACGAAACCTGATTACGGCAGAGAAAATTGTCAATACTTATTCCGAAAAGCAATTGCAAGATGTGTTTGAGCAATATGGCGAGGTGACGAATGCGAAAACTTTGGCTAAACGTATTGTTGATGTGCGCGGTGCGATGAAAATTAATTCTATTCAGGAGTTTAAACAAGCGATTTCAACTTGTGTATATGGCAATCCAAACAAGTATTTGGCTCAGGTTTTTCAAGCATTGCGTATCGAAGTGAATCAAGAATTGAATGTGTTGAAGGAATTTTTAGAAACCATCACACCTTCCTTGGCTCCTAGTGGTCGATTATGTGTGATTACGTTTCATTCGCTTGAAGATAGAATAGTGAAAAACTGGATGAAGAACGAACGATTTGAAGAAGAGGATCATTATTTGGTACATTCAAAAGTAGAAAAAAGGTTAACTGTAAAAAGTAAAAAACCAATTCTACCAAGCGAGCAAGAACTCAAACAAAATTCTAGATCACGAAGTGCAAAATTGCGTGTTGCTGAAAGAACTGAAAAATAAAAACAACAACTTAAAATTATCATATAACATCATATCATGTCAGACAATATTCGCTCACTAACACAACGTATCCCAGACTGGAAGCAGCTGTTGAATACGGTTGGCAATAAAGGTATTGCGAGCAATATTCCGTTTATTTTGTATTGTGCTTTTTTGAGTATCATTTACATCACAATGAATCATTTTGCAGAAAATACAATTCG
>JBILCF010000145.1:0-7480 GCA_044353325.1 Chitinophagaceae bacterium
TATCAATTCGCAACAAGGCAAACTCATATTCCCAGTTCTCGAACCATTTGGCGAAGATTTAAAACCTGTTTTTGGTGGTAGCGCACAGCTTGAAAAAAAGTATTTGTATAAGTTGTTATATGATTCTACCAAGAATATTGCTATTCAATTTCCGCAATACAATCGTTTTTTAATGAAGGGGTCATTTCAGTCTGCCAATTCATCTGAGATTTATTTAGGAGGTTTTAATATTCCGCAAGGTTCTGTAACTGTTTTTGCTGGTGGTGCCAAACTGACTGAAAATGTTGATTATACTATAGATTACGGCATTGGTAAACTACGTATTATCAATGCAGGTATTCTAAGTTCGGGTATCCCTATCAATGTGTCGTATGAGAACAATGCAACCTTTGGTGCACAGCTTCAAAATTTTATGGGCACACGTTTAGATTATTTTATCAACGACAATTTTAGTGTTGGAGGTACAATGCTTCGATTAGCGGAGCGTCCATTTTTTAATAAGGTAACATTTGGCGAAGATCCAATCAAAAATACCGTCTTAGGTTTAGATGCAAATTATCAAAGTGATGCACCCAGCATAACCAGGTTTTTAGATCGATTACCTGTCGTCAGTACAACATCGCCATCAATGATTGTGGCAAGCGGCGAAGTAGCTAGAATTATACCTGGTCATAGCCGATTTATAAACGATGAAAATGGAGAAGCCAATATTTATGTGGATGATTTTGAAGGAACTCGAAGTGGATATGATTTAAAACTTCCAGTTACACTTTGGTCAATCGCTTCTACACCTCAAGAAGCAACAGATAAATTTGGTAATATTTTATTTCCGGAAGCTAACTTAGTTAACAACTGGAATTATGGTAAAAACAGGGCACGTATAGGTTGGTATAATCTCGACCCATGTATGGTGGATCCAAAACAAAACTGTATGCCTGAGCATATTAAAGCCAACAAATCGCAATTGGCAAATCACTACATTCGATTAGTGCAACAACAAGATGTTTTCCCTTTGCGTTCGTATACTTCTTTACAGGGTAATTTACCAACATTGGATTTAGCTTATTATCCTAAAGAACGTGGTCCGTATAATTTTGATGGCAAAAATATAACGACAGATGGCGAATTGTTAAATCCGAAAACAAGATGGGGTGGTATAATGCGACCGATTGACTTTAGTGATTTTGAAACTTCCAATGTTGAGTTTATTGAGTTTTGGTTGATGGATCCATTTATGGGTCGGCCAAATGATCCAGGAGGAAGTTTTTATATCAATTTGGGAAATATTTCTGAAGATATATTAAAAGACTCAAGAAAGTTTTTTGAAAATGGATTGCCTTATCCAGCAGATCCAACAAAACTTGATGTCACGAAATGGTCTAATATTCCGAAGTTTCAACAACAGATAACACCAGCATTTGACAATAATACAGATGCTAGAGCAGCACAAGATATTGGATATGATGGCATGAACAATGTGGATGAAACGGTTCAGTTTAAAGCATTTTTAGATGAAATAGGTGCTAACTTTGGTACTACTTCTGTTGCATACCTCAATGCACAGTCAGATCCTGCAAATGATGACTATCATCATTTTAGAGGTCAGGATTATGACAATGAAAAAAAAACTGTTTTTCAACGTTATCGTAAATTTAATAATCCTCAAGGCAACTCACCTGTTTCTGATAATAATAGTCAATTCTCAAATGCATTTACCAATGTGCCTGAATCTGAAGATATCAATAGAGACAATACGCTCAATGAGAACGAACAATATTTTCAATATCGTATTGACATGAAACCCAACATGCAAGTAGGGACAAATTTTATAGTAAACAAACAAATCACGCCAGTCAAATTTCCAGATGAAACAACTGCAAATGAAACATGGTATCAATTTAAAATTCCAATTCGTAACTATACCGAACGCGTTGGTGGAATTTCCGATTTTAGATCGATTCGTTTTATGCGCTTGTTTTTAACAGGATTTGAAGATAGTGTCATTATGCGTTTTGCACGCTTAGAGCTTGGTCGTAATCAATGGCGTTCGTATAATTTTTCTTTACAAAATCCTGGCGAGTTAGTACCAGATGATGACAATAATGCAACAACATTTAATTTATTATCTGTTAGTGTGGAAGAAAATAGTAGTCGATCTCCAATACCATATGTTACACCTCCAGGTATCCTACGTCAACAACAACAAGTATCCAATGGTCAAAGTATATTGCAAAATGAGCAAGCACTAGCTATGCAAGTTTGTGGATTGGATGATGGAAATGCTAAAGGTGCTTTTAAATCTTTAGGAATGGATTTGAGACAATTTAAAGCATTGAAAATGTTTGTTCATGCTGAAGGTATCGATGTGACTCCAATTAAAAAAGGAGACTTAAGAGCTTTTATACGTTTAGGTAGTGATTTTGTTTCAAATTATTATGAATATCAAATTCCATTAACCTTCACACAGTTTGGTGCAAAAGATCCTAATTTAATTTGGCCAACAGAAAATGAAATGAATTTGAATTTCGACGCCTTAGTAAATGCTAAAAATATTCGAAACAAAAGTGGTGTAAGTTATGCTGTGCCATATGAAGTAAAAGATGCACTTGGCAATACAATTAAAATTGTCGGTAACCCTAATTTAGGCGATGTTAAAATGGCCATGCTTGGCGTTTTAAACCCAAAGAAAACACCTAATGACCCATTAGATGATGGAGGTAAAAAGTGCGCAGAAGTTTGGTTTAACGAATTGCGATTATCCAACTTAGAAGAATCTGGTGGTTATGCAGCTATGGGTAAAGTAGATATCCAACTTGCCGATATTGGAACTATAAAATTGAGTGGAAATATGCATACTGCCGGGTATGGCAACATTGACCAAAAAGTCAATCAACGATATCGCGATAATTTTTCACAATTTGATGTGTCTGCAAATATTAATGCAGGTAAATTAATGCCCAAAAATTGGGGTGTTCAATTGCCTGTGTTTGCTGGTTATTCTCAAACAGTAAGTAACCCAATATTTGATCCATATGATTTAGACATTAAATATGCTGATAAAGTCAAATCGTTGACAGGGCAAGAAAAAAAGGATGTAAAAGAAGCAGCACAAGATTTTACGTCTATAAAAAGTCTTAACTTTCAGAATGTTCGAATAGCACCTATCAAAAACAAGAAGAAAGAAATATGGGATTTCCAAAATTTTGATGCGAGCTATTCCTTTACACAAACTAACAAGCATAACCCCTTGGTCGAAAATGATCAGCTGGATGAGCATCATTTAGGTTTAGGCTATAGTTATTCATTCAAACCAAAATCACTAGAACCATTCAAAAAATTAATTCCTCAAAAACGTAAATATTGGCAATTGCTCCGTGATTTTAATTTTAATTTCACACCTTCAAATTTTACATTTAGAAATAGTTTAAGCCGAACTATTGGTGAAACAAAAGTGCGTAACATCGATGAAGGTGCATATGCTCTTGAACCATTGTACTTCAAGTTTTTTACGTGGAACAGAACCTACAACTTTAGATGGGATTTGACCAAATCTTTATCATTTGATTACAATGCCAACAACAATTCTCGCATTGATGAACCTTATGGTCGGTTAGATACAAAAGCAAAGAAAGATACTTTTTGGAATAACGTATCCAACTTTGGTCGTAACACAGGGTATACACAATCATTTAACGCCAATTATAATGTACCCTTGTCAAAATTCCCATTGTTGGATTGGACTACTTTACGAGGAAGTTATGCAGCCAATTACAATTGGACTGCTGCATCATTGCTTGCAACAAACTTAGGTAATGTTATAGGTAATACGCAGAACAAACAATTAAATGGCGAAATGAATTTCACTCAGTTGTATAATAAAGTGAAAATATTGAAAAAAATAAACTCGCCAAAACCTTCTACGCCAAATAAAGGACAAAGTAAATCAACAGCGCTAAACGCGCCAGGAAAAGGAAAAGACGATTTAAAAAAAGATCCTTTAGGACGTGATATAAAAGGTGGTGGTCGAGATAAAGGAAATACTGGAGATATGTCTGGAAGCAACTCATCCAATAGTGGAGATACCAAGCAAGATACTCCGCTAGAAAATACACGTGATGACAAAGAAAAATCCAAAACATCAAAAGGTAAAGAACCAGAAGTCCTAAATAAGAATCCAAATGCAACAATTGCTTCTGCTAACCAAGACGATCGCAAACGAAAAGATTCAATTGCAGCAGCAAAGAAGTCTCAAGTTTTGTTAGACAAAAAGAAAAAAGAAGAAGCAAAGAAAAAGAAGAAACAAGAATGGGTTCCATCTGATGGATTACGATTTGTAGGTGGTTTGGTTATGATGGTGAAACGTGCAACTTTTTCGTATACCGAAAATCAAGGAACTACATTGCCAGGTTATATGGATAGTACTCAGAGTTTTGGTATGAATATGGGCAATCGTATGAATCCTGGTGCACCGTTTGTATTTGGCTTCCAGCCCGATCGATTGTGGCTCGAAGGCAAAGGCAATGATAATGTTTTAACGAGAGATTCATTGTTTAATGCACCTTTTCAGCAACAATATTCTCAAACTTTTAATTTTACTGCCAATATTGAACCCGTAAAAGATTTTAAAGTCGATTTGACTTTGACTAAAACTTTCAACAAAGGATACACAGAATTGTTTAAAGACACCGTCGGTGGTGATAATAGATATGTACATTTGAATCCGTACGAAACAGGAGGCTTTAGTATTTCTTACATTGCTTTAAATACAATATTCCAAAAAAGAGGTGTAGATAATTTTACGAGTGCATTCAATGATTTTGAAAATAATAGAAAAGTCATTTCTGAGCGCTTAGGTATAATAAATCCATACTCCGGCAATATCAGCGCCCCAGAAGATGAAGAGTACCGTAAAGGTTATACGCGTTATTCCCAAGATGTATTGATACCAGCATTTTTATCAGCTTACTCTGGTAAGGACCCCAAAACATATCCATTGTTAAATTATAAAAATGAAGGTGTTCGATCTAATCCATTCAAAAATATTTTACCAATGCCAAACTGGAGAATCAATTACAATGGATTATCACGTTTGAAAGCTTTTAAAAATATTTTCCAATCCTTTACTTTAAATCATTCTTACACGGGAACATTAGCTATGAATAGTTTTAATTCGTCCTTGATGTATCGTGATACATATGCTCTTGGGTTCCCTTCTTTTATCGATTCTGTTTCAGGTAATTTTGTTCCTTACTTCATGGTTCCAAATATGACTATTAATGAAACCCTAGGACCATTATTGGGCATCGATGCTACCTTTAAGAATTCATTGAATATTCATGTTGACTTTAAAAAAGCAAGAACCTTAAGTATGAGTTTGGTTGACTTTCAGTTGAGCGAAACAAAAAGTAGTGAGATCACAGTTGGTGGTGGTATGCGTCTAAAAAATGTTACAATTAATACCCGTTATTTCGGATTAAATAAATACAAAAGCGATGTGAATATCAAAGCTGACTTTGGTTTACGCGACGATTATACAACTATCAATCGATTAGATCAACGTGTATCTCGAGCAACAAGAGGTCAAAAAGTAATTACAATTTCACCTTCTATTGATTATATCCTTACTCAAAGTCTTACGTTGCGCTTCTTTATGGATCGTCGTCAAAGTATTCCGTACGTTTCGAATGCGTTTCCGATTACGACAACGCGTGGAGGAGTCATGATTCGATTCTTGCTAGGGCAATAAGAAATGTTTTGCATAAAAAAAGCAGGACTATAACCACTACGAAATAGCCCTGCAGGTATCAGTTGATACATTATCACACGTCTGTGACATAAGCTACAAATCTACGTTGTAGCTTTTTTTTGTATGTTTCTTAATCATTACCTTACTATTAATTTTATGTTTCTTCTCAGATTTTAAATGTGAAGAACAACTTTAGTTTTATAACAAAAAAACCGCTCTAGTATTGAGGCTTAACAATTTGGTAATATTGAGGATACATTAACATAACATAGAATATTATTAAATGTTTATGTAATTGTTAACCTTTGTGCCCTAATCACTACAATGTTTAAACCACTACTTACAAGCGGCTTGCTTGTTGCTATGCAATTGAGTTTACATGCTCAAACTGATTCAAGTTCAAAAATTGACCTTGCACCAAAACAGTTAACTGCTTCTGCAGATGAAAGCTTTTCACTGGAACATAATTTTGCAGATTTTCCGATTCCCAATCCAGTACCTTTAGCGCCAGAAACCAAACCGACTCCAGAAAAAAAATGGTTCGAAAGTTTCTCTATTCGAGGTTATGTTCAAGCAAGATATAATCGACTTCTTGAAACGAATTCACAATTGACCTGCGAACAATGCGATAGAAGTTGGGGCAAAAATGGAGGCTTTTTTCTACGCCGAGTTCGGATGATTTTTTATGGTCAAGTTTCTAAAAAAGTTTATTTTTATATTCAACCTGATTTTGCTAGTGCAGTATCTTCTTCAAGTCAACATTTTCTTCAAATTCGTGATGCGTATTTCGATATTGGCATTGATGATAAAAATGAGTTTCGCTTTCGTATAGGTCAAAGTAAAGTCCCATTTGGATTTGAAAATATGCAAAGTAGTCAAAACAGACTCACGCTCGATCGTAATGATGCATTAAATAGCGCCGTTACCAACGAACGTGATTTGGGTGTGTTTTTTTATTGGGCTCCAGCTAAAACTCGCGCTTTGTTTTCTTCTTTGGTTAGAGATGGACTAAAAGGGTCGGGCGATTATGGTGTTTTTGCATTAGGCGCATTCAATGGCCAAACAGCAAATAGACCTGAATTGAACAACAGACCGCATATTATTTCTAGATTGAGTTATCCTTTTCAAGTAGGCAATCAAATTATTGAAGGTAGCTTGCAAGCATATACAGGAAAGTATGTTATCGCATCTGATTTAATTACTAAAAATGTCAAGTTTGTTAAAGATAGAAATTATATCGATCAACGTGCAGCAGCCTCGTTTATATTGTATCCGAAACCATTCGGTATACAAGCTGAATTTAATGTAGGTAAAGGCCCAGAGTTTAATAAACAAACGGATTCAATTGAAGTCCAAAATTTAGAAGGAGGATATATTACTGCCTCTTATTTAACTCGTATCAAACATCAAGTGGTTATACCATTTGCTCGTGTGCAATACTACAAAGGAGGTAAAAAACACGAGTTAGATGCTCGAAGCTACGATATGAAAGAATTTGAAATAGGTATAGAATGGCAATTCAATAAGAACTTTGAAATTGTAGCCATGTATACAATGTCCTCTCGCCGATACGAAGATTATGTATTGCGCGACAATCTGCAGACTGGTAATTTGCTCAGACTCCAAGCACAACTCAATTTTTAATCTGGATACATTCATTTTTTATTTTAGAAATTATTAATGTGTTGTAACTAACTATACTTTATCAGAAAAAAAAATCTGGATTTAATCTAA
>JBILCF010000146.1:0-7376 GCA_044353325.1 Chitinophagaceae bacterium
GAGGTCCGAATGCTACACAGGATTGGAATAGAGATGCAATAGTAGCAGAACGTGCTGGTTTTGATTGTTCTAAAGGTCATCCTGCCATGGGCAATTATCATCATCATCAAAATCCAAGTGCGTTTAAACTCGATAAAACTGTAATATCAACAATATGCAACTTGTATGATGCAGATGGATTGTATGTTATAGACAGTATGCAACATTCGCCTTTGATAGGTTTTGCTTACGATGGATTTCCAATTTATGGTGCTTATGCATATAAAAATACAGATGGCACAGGCGGTATTGTTCGCATGAAGTCAAGCTACACTCTTCGTTCTATCAGTGTTCGAAATACAAGTCCATTGGGTGCTGCAGTTTCGTCTGGTCCTGCGGTAAGTGGTACATATCCTTTAGGATATTTTAGAGAGGATTATGAATATACAGCTCCTACAGCAGCTATGCCAGATTATTTGGACGAGCACAATGGACGTTTTTGCAAAACACCAGAATACCCAAATGGAATATATTGTTATTTTGCAACAGTCGATCAAAATTGGAATTCTGCATATCCATATGTGGTAGGACCGACATTTTATGGTGTAAAAAATGCTACGAAAGTGACTTCTATTGGCGAGACAGTAACTACCTATTCTCCTTCAGCAATTGCTGACGCATCAGCCGAACATTTGAATTGTACCATTTTTCCAAATCCAGCTTCAGACTTTATAGCTGTACAACGTAGTACATCAATACAATCTAATTTAACAGTGAGTTTATTTGATTTAACTGGTCGTATGTTAAAAACAACGACTATTTATGCAGGTAGTACAATTGCTTATATTGACACAAAAACCTTCTATGCTGGAGAATACATTATTCGCATTGATGATGGAAAAAATTCAATTTCGAAAAATGTACTTTTAACGAAGTAAATAATTTTTTTAATTCTTAATAATGAGGCATTTGAGTAAAATCTAATGCCTTTTTTTATCTTTATACAATATGAACATAAAATTATCGCTCCTTATTTTATTATGTTGTTGCTTTGGTCATCAACTTTCTGCACAACAAAATACTATTCTTATCATTGCAGATGATGTGAGCTCAGATTATTTTGGTTGTTTTAGTACAACAACTGACACTGCCAAAACACCTACTATATCTAACTTAGCGCAAAAAGGAATTCGATTTACAAAGGTTTGGTCTTCGCCATTATGTTCGATTACAAGAGCGGGTATATTTACCGGTCGATATCCTTTTCGTACGGGCGTAGGACAAGTGATAACCACTGCCACAACACCTCAATTGGATACAGCTGAAGTTGGTATAGCAGAATTGTTACAAGATTATGCACCAACCAAATACAATACAGGATGTGCTGGAAAATGGCATTTACATATCAATACACCGCCTAATCGGTTAAATCCAAATCGGATGGGCTTTGATTTTTATTCAGGTAATTTTAATGGTCAAATTTCTGATTATTTTACGTACCCAATTATTGTCAATGGTATTCAGGATACCGTAAACACCTATGCAACTACCCAAACAGTTAATGATGCCATTGCATGGATGGATACTATGAATACCAATAAACCTTTCTTTTTGTGGTTGGCCTTCAATGCACCACATACACCGTTTCATAAGCCGCCTTCTAACTTATGCGATACTACAGGTTTAACAGGAACAGCAGCTCATATTACAGCAAATCCAATCTTGTATTTTAAAGCAGCAATAGAAGCTATGGATACCGAGATCGGAAGGTTGTTTCAGTATTTGAATGCAAACAATTTAATGGATAGTACAAATATCATATTTATTGGAGACAACGGAAATACTTCGCAAGTAGCACAAATAACCGCAACCAATAAAGCAAAAGGAACCATATATGATTATGGGGTTCATGTACCCATGATTATTTCTGGTCCTGCAGTTGTGAATCCAAATCGAATTTGTGATGAACTTATCAATACGCCAGATTTATTTGCTACAATAGCAGAGTTATGCGGTTTTCAAAATTGGAAAAATTTTATTCCTACATCTAATATAATAGATAGTCGTAGTTTTAAACATATTATCCAAAATCAAAATGGGCCAAATCGTACATGGATTTTTACTGAACAATTTCAAGCTACACCTGTAGCTTCAGACGGAAAAACTATTCGAAATAATGATTATCATTTACTACGATTTGACAATGGAAACGAGGCGATGTATAATCTTACAACAGATCCAGAAGAAAACGTAAATCTTTTAATAACAGCAATGACGGCAACAGATTTAAG
The DNA here is from genome assembly GCA_044353325.1 of Chitinophagaceae bacterium. Taxonomy (GTDB): domain Bacteria; phylum Bacteroidota; class Bacteroidia; order Chitinophagales; family Chitinophagaceae; genus OLB11. Next base: position 2,271 of record JBILCF010000146.1, read on the forward strand.
CAATTATCATTTTTTGTGCGACAGTATTACGGCATTAGTGGGAACAGGAACTTGTCAACCGCTACAAACGTCAGCACTTAATCCAAATAAAACTATACAGTTTGTACCCAATCCGACAAATCATATTTTGAGTATCATAGACCCTGAACAAGCTTGTAAAAATCCTAAAATTTATACGATTTCTGGTGAAAGTATGCCTATTCAATTTGTACAGAATCAAGCCATTATATCATCACTACCCAAAGGTATTTATTTTGTAAAATACACCTATCGAGAAGCAGAATTTGTCACCAAATTTATCAAAGAATAAATTTGTTTTAAGTTTCGCTTTACTTATAGTTCATACAACTCAATAGGTAATTGATCAGGATCACGAAAAAATGTAAAACGTTTTTGTGTCAAATCATCAATTCGAATAGCTTCAAATGGTATAGAATGAGCAGACAAGAAAGCAACATTTTTATCAAGATTTTCGACTGCAAAAGCAAGATGTCGAAGCCCAAGTGCTTCGGGTTGTGTAGGACGAATTGTATGTTGAGGAAATGTAAATAGTTCAAGAAGATACTGTCCATTCAAACTTAAATCCACCTTGTATGAGTCACGCTCCTGTCGATACTGTTGGTGCAATACTGTACAACCTAAAATTACAGTGTAGAATTGAACGGATGCTTTTATATCACTGCAAATGATAGCTATATGATGGACATGTTTAAGTAGAAGCATAGCCTGGTGTGCTTTTTAAGTCAGCAAGTTAAAAATTACAAGTTTAAAAAATTTGAAATCATGGTTGAACCCTCTAGTGTCATATAACTTTCAGGATGAAATTGTACACCATGAACATTGTAAATACGATGCTGCAAAGACATAATGTAACCTTCTTTAGAATAGGAAGTAATTTCTAAATCATCTGGAAAGTTATTATCATCTACAATCCATGAATGGTACAACCCTACTTGAAAATTACTGACTTGTTTGTATAGCGAATGCGGTTTGAGATTTTGTAGTGTAGTAATATGACCATGATATGGCTTCTCTATATTTCGCAATTGAGCACCGAAAACTTCAGCAATAGCTTGATGGCCAAGACAAATCCCTAATATAGGATGTGAAGGAGCAAGCGCTGAAATAATAGATAAAATATTCCCAGACTCTATCGGGGTAGCAGGACCGGGTGAGATGATTATTTGGTCGAAATTGGCGGCTTCTTGAATATCAATTTTATCATTTTTGATGACTGCAATATCCTTTTGTCCCAACTGTATGAGCATGTCCACAATATTGTAGGTAAAGGAATCATAATTATCAATCAAAAGAATCTTCAAAATCAGCTATTTTTACACAAATTAAAACCGAAAATCTGAAAACACATCGTGAAATTATTGATCAGGTGAATCAATATGGTAGAACCCATACACCGTTCTTCCTAATTGTAGATTTTGAACTCGAATGTCCTAAGGTTTATACATTGGATGAACTAGCCTTAAAACAGATTGAAGTTTCATTTCCAACATACAAAAATCATGTTTCACATTCGAATACAATTCCTGCAAGAATAGAACTACAAAAATATCCTCAATCTTTGGAAGCGTATAGTGAAGGGTATGATGTTGTACAACAAAATTTACATTACGGAAATTCGTTTTTAACCAATTTTACGTCCTCTACTCCTATTGATTTAAATATTGATTTGGATTCATTATTTCAAGTAGCCAAAGCAACATATAAAATTAAATACAAACAAGATTGGGTCTGTTTTTCGCCAGAAATATTTATACAAATACGAGAAGGAAAAATATTTTCATTTCCAATGAAAGGTACGATAGATGCAAGTATTCCTGATGCAGAATACCAAATTTTAAACGATCCAAAAGAATCAGCTGAACATTACACCATAGTAGATTTGATTCGAAATGACTTGGCTTTGGTAGCGAGTCATATTCAAGTTTCACGTTTTCGATATATTGATACATTACATACCTCCTCCAAAACGTTGTTGCAAGTGAGTTCAGAAATACAAGGTGTTCTGCCGATAGATTACATGCAATACCTCGGTGATATTATTTTTAGATTATTGCCAGCAGGATCTATTAGCGGTGCGCCCAAAGCTAAAACCCTAGAAATAATACAAAAAGCTGAGCAGGCGAAACGCGGATTTTATACAGGTGCTGCATTTTATTTTGATGGGAAAAATTTAGATAGTTGTGTCCTCATCCGATTTGTAGAACAAACCGATAAAGGATTAGTGTATAAAAGCGGCGGAGGTATTACGATCAACAGTGATGTAGCATTAGAATACCAAGAACTAATCGACAAAATATATGTACCCGGTATTTGAGTCTATTAAAATATGGAATGGGATCGCAGAGAATCTTCAATACCATCGTGCTAGAATGGAAAGGACAGCCTATGATTTGTGGGGAATTAAAGAAGCATACGAAAACCTTGAGGAAAGAATGGGTAGTATACCTCAACGCGGATTGTTTAAATGTAAATTGAGTTATTATAAAAAGAATAGTAAAGTCAATATTCAAGTTTATGAAGTAAAACCTTTACAACGAATTTATTGTTTACACGACGAACAAATTTCTTACCCATATAAGTATACTGATCGATCGGTATTCGAACAATTGCAACAAAATATTCAACCCTCAGATGATGTATTGTTTATTCAAAAAGGATTGCTCACCGATTCATTATATGCCAATATCGCAGCGTGGAATGGGAAGGAATGGCATACGCCTTCTGATCCACTATTGAAAGGTACAAAACGTCAATCATTAATCGATACAAACCAAATTATTGAAAAAAGTATTGCATTGGAACACCTCAACAACTACACCAAAATATCCTTAATCAATGCGATGTTGGATTTAGGAGATCGATGCATAGATACAAAGCATATTCAGGTGATGTAATCATTTAAAAATTTTGTGTAACTTTATCCACAAAATTGAATCATATGAATCGAATTTTCCTTTTGATGACAATCCTATGTTGTGCACAATATAGTCATGCTCAAGTTCAAAAAATGAATGGTACATCAGCTAAGCCAACTGTATTGAATGTATCGGATAAAAGTAGAGTTGACTTTTTTCCCTGCTTGATACACCTTGATCAGCACCCACTTCCAGCTGCAGAGTATGGAACTAAAAAAGAAGAATTAAATCGACAACGTGCTAACCATGAAGCGAATCAAAATGGTTCAACACAGATTTCTGAAAAAAAATCAAGAGCAACTGCTGTTAATCCAACTATTTTTAAAGGAATACAAGGCAATACATCAACAAGTACTCCAAATGATAATGATATTGCAGTTTCTAATGGTGGTAAAGTTGTAAGTGTAGTTAATTCAAATATTAGAGTTTATGATGATACAGGTAAAGTATTAAGTACAACCTCTTTAACGAATTTAGTTGCACCAATTGGAGTTTACTCTTGGATCTCAGACCCACGTGTGTTGTACGATCCAAAAACAGATCGATTTATATTGGTTTGCTTTTCTGGAAGTGTTAGTTATGAATCAACCATATTGGTTGGATTTACCCAAACAAACGATCCAGCAGGAAATTGGAATTTTTATACTTTAAATGGCAATTCATTTAATGATTCTACATGGAGTGATTATCCTATCATCGCAATTTCAGATAAAGACTTGTTCATAACATTTAACCAGGTAAAAGATAATGTGAGTTGGACTGTAGGATTTAAACAATCTGTAATTTGGCAAATAGATAAACAACTTGGTTACAATGGTAATCCATTGCAGTACACCTTGTGGAGCGGCATACAATATGGCGGTACGAACTTACGTAATATTTGTCCTGCCAAATATCAAACATCGACCATGGGAGACAATATGTATTTTTTAACCTTACGGAATGTTGCTGCTACGAACGACTCCATTTTTGTAACTGAAATTACAAATTCATATGTTTCAGGTCAAGCTACTTTACAACAAAAACTAGTTATAACTCCTACTCCTTATGGATTTCCACCGAATGCACGTATGAAACATCCAATAAGTGGCACCATACAATATTTAATGACAAATGATGCTCGTGTATTAGCAGCTGTTTACGAAAATGATTATGTACATTTTGGCTCAAATACAATAAACCCTCAACATGCGAATGCTGCAGTATATCTCGGAACTCTTAAAAATATCAGTTCAGCCAATCCTATTGCTTCAGCAGATATAATTTCAAGTCCAACAATGGAATATGGATATCCATCAATGACTTATGTTGGTAGTGGAGCCAATGACCATCGTATATTATATACATTTTCGCATTGCATCACAGATAGCTTCCCTGGTACTAGTATGATGTATAAAGATGCAAACGAGAATTTTTCAGATATCATAAGTTGTAAAGATGGTATTTCGTTTATCAATATATTGGCTGATTCCAACGAACGTTGGGGCGATTATACCAATATTCAAAAAATGTATAACAACCCCAATAGGGCATATTTGTCAGGTTCGTGGGGGAAATCTGGAACAAACAATAGTTGGGTTACCATAGTCGATATTCCTGAATGGCCTTTAAGTGTGGGTGGGCAAGAAAATTCCAAAAGTGAAAGTATAGTTTATCCAAACCCTGTCATAGAAAAACGATTTACAACTCAATTTGATTTACCCAAAGCAGGACATGTCAAATTTGAATTGTGTAATTTGAATGGACAAGTCATTACCAAAATAATGGAGACGTTTGTGAAACAAGGGAAAAATGAATATTCAATTTCTACAGAAGCTTTAGCTAAAGGAGTATACTTATTTAAAATTACAACATCAGAAGCAGTCATAGGTATGCACAAAATAGTGGTAGAATAACTTGTTATGGATTTAACAATTGAAGACTTAGTAAAAAGCAAATTAGGTTTTCTAGAAAAGGAACTCCTGAATGAAATTGTAACGAATTGTACAATTCATCTATTTCCAGCTGGAACCGAACTTATACGTACTGGACAATATGTAAAAGTAATAGGGTTAATGGACAAAATAGTTGGTAAAATTCTATGAAACTCTTATTGGTATTAGCTTTGCGGAAATGAAAAGTCATGAATAAAAAAACTGCTTTTTCTGTAATAGCAAAATTGTCTCAAAAT
>JBILCF010000147.1:0-7353 GCA_044353325.1 Chitinophagaceae bacterium
AATAGCAGAACCAGTACATCCTAGTCCATTAGCCCCAGTAACTGTGTATGTAGTATTTACTAAAGGAGTAACAGTTACCGATGTTCCATTTAAATTACCTGGCATCCAAGTATAGGTCGTAGCTCCGTTAGCTGTTAATGTTGCAGAAGATCCGATACAAACTATAGAAGGATTCGAAGTAACTGTAATAGGAAGTTGTGAAGTTACTGTCATGGTTAAAGTAGCTGTGTTAGTACATCCATTAGCACCTGTTGATGTAACAGTGTATACTGTAGTAGTACCAGGGCTTACTGTTACGGTTGCTCCACTTAAGTTACCTGGATTCCATACATAACTTATGCCATTTCCTGATGCCGTTAATGTGGTAGAATTACCTGGGCAGATGGAAGCTGGGTTAGCAACTGTTGTAATTGTAGGTGAAGGATCAACTACAACTGTTTGAGTTGATGAGTTTAATGTACATGGCGAGGATGGCGTAAATCTCGATCCTTGTGAAGGGGGATTTGTGATATTTATTGTACTTTGATTGTATGTTGGAACTACTGTTGCAAGTGTTCCTCCCGCATTTTCTATTCCCATAGTTGCTGGAGAGGCGTTGTTGACATAAGTTGCATGAATTTCGATAATGTTTGAACCTTCATACAAAGTGATGCTTGTTGTTACATCTGCATTAGAACCGCAACAAAATGGTGTATTTGTCCAGCTTACAACCAGTGTTTGATTTGGGCTAGTACCAAATGTTTGATAACCTACAGTCCCATTTCCAGGAGGATATAAATCATCCCACAAAGCTGCAATTAAATTGTTAGGTATATTTGGGTCTGGAAGCAATTGACCTTGGCAACATCCTGCTTGGTTTGTACCAAGATCAAATGTAATGAAACCATTCGATGAGATTTCAAATTGAGTATAATTGACACCAAAATAATTAAAAGTAAAACCTATTGGCAATGATGAAGAAACAGCATCATCTCCTAATACAATCAAGTTAGAGACAGCAGGAGGAGCAATATAAGGAATGTTTGAATAGATATATGTTGCTCCAGGAGCTACACTAACAGAATATCCAATCGTATGAGTACCCGGACCAGCAATAGTTGGGTTAAAAACATTTCCAGTCATGCCAGGGCCAGTAAAGGTCCCGCCAGGTACAGCAGGCATAAGTGTAATAGGAGAATTTGAAGAGCAAAGAGGACTTGTGAGTCCTACGAAGGAAGAGTCACAAGGAGCTTGTGCGTTTGCATTAAAAGATGTTAATGTTGAAAATAACATTAAAAATACAAAAGTAGCCATATGGAACAATGTGCTGCTTTTGCTCATTCGTTCAATCCTGAATAAATTACTGAATTGTCTAGTTTGCTTCATAAAAAGAAATGTTTGAAAAATGAATTTTGAATTTGGTAGTGAAAGTAAAACTTTTATTTGAAAAAATTGAAAAATCAGATTAAATATTTTATTTTATCATATGATATACTAAAGTGAAATCAAGTAAAATTAATTATACAGAATTGTAAATATCGCTAGTCAACAAAAAATCGTTAATTAATTGTGTAATTCAATTTCAAAAGATGTGATTCGTTTGTGTAAAGCTACATTTGCACAAAATTAATAATATCATGTCAACGATTACATTCACAATGATTAAACCCGATGCTGTAAAAGCTGGTCACATCGGAGCAATATTAGAAAAGATAAATGCTGCAGGCTTTCGAATCAAAGCTATGAAAATGACCAAATTAAGTGCTGAAAAAGCGGGTCAATTTTATGAAGTACACAAAGAAAGACCATTTTATGGCGAATTGTGCGAATTTATGAGCAGCGGTCATATTGTTGCAGCTATACTTGAAAAAGAAAATGCTGTAGCAGATTTTCGTACTTTAATAGGAGCAACAAACCCTGCAGATGCTGCTGAAGGAACAATACGTAAAATGTTTGCAAAAAGTTTGGGAGAGAACGCAATTCACGGAAGTGACAGTGATGAAAATGCTACAATTGAAGGCGATTTCTTTTTCTCTAAATTAGAACAATTCTAATTGTAATTTATAAAATTTCAATATAATAAAAAGGGGATGCTGTAGCATCCCCTTTTTATTATATATATGTAATTTAAATATATTTAATAGTCAGATTACTAATATTTTCTGTTAATGGAATATTGAACTAATTGAACTAAATGTTTCTTTGCATCGCTATCTGGAAATTGATTTAAAATGACAAAGGATTCTTCAATATATAAATCCATTTTTTGTTGTGCATAAACAATTCCATTATGCTGGATTACGGTGTCAATAATGTATTTAATTTCATCCTTTTTTTTGTTTGCATGCTTGAAAATATCAATAATTTTAGATTTTGTTTGCTTGTCACATTGATTTAAGGTATAAATTAAAGGTAATGTCATTTTTTTCTCTTTAATATCGTTCCCCGTAGGTTTGCCCACATCTTCCTTCCCATAATCAAATAAATCGTCTTTAATCTGAAATGCAATACCTACTTTTTCGCCAAATTGTCGCATCAAATTGGTTTGTTCCTCATTTTCATTAACTGAATACGCACCGGCACCGCATGCCGAAGATATTAAAGATGCTGTTTTGCAACGAATGATTTCGAAATAAATATCTTCAGTAATATCCAATTTCCTTGCTTTTTCAGCTTGTAAAAGTTCCCCTTCACTCATTTCTTTCACTGCAGATGCCAGAATTTCTAAAATTCGAAAATCTTTATTTCCTAAAGATAATAATAACCCTTTAGATAATAAGTAATCACCGACCAATACAGCTATTTTATTTTTCCAAAGGGCATTAATAGAGAAAAAACCTCTTCTTTTGTCTGAATTATCTACCACATCATCATGAACAAGGGTTGCAGTATGCAATAGCTCAATAAGTGATGCCGCACGATAAGTTTTTTCGTTGATTTCGCCGCATAACTTACCTGACAAAATTACAAACATAGGTCTTAATTGTTTGCCTTTAGTTTTAACCACATATTTCATTATTTTGTCCAATAATGACACATTACTTTCGACTGCTTTGTTGAATGTTTCTTCAAAAAATTGAAGGTCTTTTTTTAAATATTTTTTAATTTCGTCCATGCTGTAATACAATGATAACAAGCTTTTTTTTATTTATAAACAAAACAAGTAAAATTATTTTTTTTTGTGAAAACATTATATATTTGCACAAAAAAAAATTATGTCTATCAAAAATTACCTACTACATTCTTTAACTGCATTATTCAGCTTGACTTCTGTAAATGCTTTTGCCCAAGACGATATGTCTTCTGGTTCCAACGTATATAGAGGAGCTGGTTACGACGTATCAGACACGGCTTTAATTCCTACGAAACGAATGGAACAACAGCGTGATTTCTTAACTAATCAATACGACTTTCCTTCTAAACCTCGTAACCAATGGGAATTAGGTATCAGTTTAGGTGCATTTAACGTATCAGGTGACGTTCGTTCAAAAAATCCTTTTTCTGCTAAAAACCCTGGACAAACAATGGGATTTGGTGTTCATATTCGTAAAGCATGGGGCTACATCATTTCTACTCGTTTGCAATTTTTACACGGAACTGCTTCAGGTTTTAACTGGCAGCCTTCTACTGGATATTGGAACCACGGAGGTAATCCATGGGTTAGAAATAATTACGGTAGTTCTCCTGTATTTTATAACTATAAAACAAATGTTGATGAATTGTCGTTTCAATTAGTAGCCTCTTTAAATAATGTGAAGTTCCACAAAGCAAGAAATAAAGCAAGTTTGTATGCAATCGCTGGTATTGGTGGAAGTCTATACGACACTTGGGTAGATGCCTTGAATGCAAACGGAAAAAAATATGACTTTTCAAAAATTTTAAATCAAAACTACACTAACGACCAACCTGGTTGGTTTAATGAGTATAAAACAAGGGGAGCGAAAAATACAGATTTGAAAAACTTGTTTGATGGTAATTATGAATCACAAGCTGAAAGACATGATAACCGTCCTTGGTTTGGTAATGAAAGAACTTTTCGTACTATTTTAACTACAGGTATAGGTATGCAATTCAAGTTAGGTCGTAAAGTTTCTTTGTCAATCGAAGACAAGTGGTCTTACACAAATGATGATTTAGTAGATGGTCAACGTTGGCAAGAATGGCCTCAACCTGGTTTTGGTGGATCGGCTATGACACGTGATTTCGATACTTACAACTATCTATCTTTAGGATTAAACATTCATTTAGGTGGTCGTTCAGTAGAACCATTGTGGTGGATGAATCCGTTGGATTATGGATACACAGAAATGAAACGTCCTAGAACTGGTGGAAATTGCGATTCTGATTCTGATGGTGATGGTGTTTCTGATTGTTTCGACCGTTGTCCTGATACTCCTGCTGGAGTTGCAGTTGACACACATGGTTGTCCAATTGATACAGATGGTGATGGTGTACCTGATTTCAAAGATAAACAATTAATAACTCCTACTGAGTGTCAACCTTCTGATGCTGATGGTATAGGTAATTGCCCTGACCCGGAATGTTGCAAAGAAAGAGGCACAATTCCTTCAGTTGGTTGTGGAAATATAAATTCTGGTTCTATCATTTTCCCTGCTGGTGCTAGCAAATTGAATAGCGGTGCGATGAGTACTTTGAGCAAATTGTCTAACTCTATGAGAGCAAATCCTTCGTGTAAAATTGTAGTGAAAGGTAATGGCAGTGGTAGTAAAATGGAACAACAACGTTCATGGGATCGTGTAAATTCATTCATTAACTACATGGTCGATAATCAAGGAATTGACAGAGACCGTTTCATTTTCCAATATGGTCAAAACGGAAACACAAATTCAGTAGATTATCGCTCTGCTGGTGACGGTGAAGAAGGTCCTTCAAACATGCCTCCTCCGTTCCCTAACTTAAGAAAAAACTAAGTTTTTAAAACTATATTCTAAAGGGAGTGCTTCTAGCACTCCCTTTTTTTATGACCATGAGATTTATAAATAAAAGCTCTTTATATTTTGTGATTATGAATGTGTATACCTATGTGATTAATTATTTGTCGTTTGAAAACTAAAACTTTTAATTCTTTACAAACATGACAACAAAAATATTTTCAAATTTAAGTTGTAGATTTTTGTTCTCTTTTTGTCAATTTTCATATAAATGAATTTAATTTCAGAATAATTTGTTTCATTAAAATAAAAACATACATTTGCACTCCAGTTAATTATGCGGGCGTGGCGAAATTGGTAGACGCGCTAGACTTAGGATCTAGTGTCTTTGACATGGGGGTTCGAGTCCCTCCGCCCGCACATAAAAAGCCCACAATGTGGGCTTTTTTTAAAAAAATTGATTATTCTTTAACTCTAAAAATTAGTCTTATAAAATGGCTACAGTTACTCAAGAAAACATTGGACTCCAACACGAAAAAATTATAGTTCAACTTGATATTCAAGATTATCTTCCTTCTTACGAAAAAGCATTGAAACAATATGCTAAAAATGCAAATATTCCTGGATTTAGAAAAGGAATGGTGCCCTTAGGAATGATAAAAAAACAATACGGTCAATCGGTTTTCAATGATGAAGTTCTTCGTATTGCAGGTACAAAATTGGAGGAACATCTTATTGCAAATAAGGCTGAAATTTTTGCACGACCTATTCCATCTGCAAGTCAAGAAAATATCAAATTTGATATGAATAATCCTCAAGATTTTACTTTTGAGTTTGAGATTGGAACTAGACCTCTTTTTTCTATACCACTTTTGGCAGGTACTGAAACAATGCCTTTTCATAAAATAATTGTAAGTGATGAAATGCTTAATGAGGAACTTGAAAAACTTCAATATAAAGCAGGCAATATGACTGATCCAGAAGAAGTTACTGGTGAAGATAATGTGTTGAATGTAGTTTTTGAAGAAGTTGATACAACTGACAATATTGTTGAAAATGGAATTAAAAAAGATAATTCACTTTTAGTTAAATATTTTAATTCAACTATTCAACAACAGTTAATTGGGAAAAAAGCAGATGATTCATTAGTCATTACACTTGCGGAATCTTTTGATGATAAAATATTGCCAGCTATATTAAAAGATTTAGATTTAAACCCGACTGATGCTGATGCAAAAAATAAAAGATTCAAAATGCTAATTACTAAAGTTGGTTTAGTAGAAAAAGCTGAATTGAATACTGAATTTTTCGAAAAAATTTATCCTGGACGCAATATCGATACATTAGATGCTTTTAAAAATGAATTAAAATCTGAAATTGAAAGTTATTGGAGAGTTCAGTCACGAAACAGATTGCATAATGAATTGTTTGAACGTTTAGTACATGAAACTACAATCAATATTCCAGTCGATTTCTTAAAACGTTGGATGAGTGTAGGGGGAGAGACCTACAAATCACCAGAACAAGTGGAAAAAGAATTTGGTGGTTTTGAGCATCAATTGCGTTGGCAGTTGATTTCTGATAAACTAATAGAGGAATTCAATCTTCAAGTAACAAATTCAGAATTAGAGGAAGCAGCTCGTGCACAAATTATAAGTTATTTTAGTCAAATGGGTTCAGTACCTACAATGGATGCTGAATGGGTTGATCCTTTTATTAAAAAACAATTGGCTGATCGTAAGTTTACCGACGAATTGCATAATCGTATTATTACAGATAAGTTGTTTTTTCAAATAGAGTCTATGGTCAATTTGCAAGAAACTGACATTTCATTAGAAGATTTTTCGACCTTACCAAGTAGTCATCATCATCACCATTAATTCAACTAACATATTTTAATATTTAATTTTCACAAATAATTACCACCTTACAAAAGGTGGTTTTTTTATATTTACACATCGAATTTACGACCATGAAGCATTTATTAATATTCTTGACATTTATTGTCCCTTTACATTTATTAGCACAAGATTATTCCTTGAAAAAAGATATTGTCTTCGCTGACAAGTCACCTGTTTGTAAATTTTTGACAATCGGCACGATTACAAATCAAGCATATACGATTAAAAATATGCAGGATGAAGAATTAATTCTGATTGATCAATCTCAATTGCGAAATGCAGAAGGGAATGCATTACTCCGTTTTATGTTTGCAGATATACCAAAGGCAGAAGCATTTATGCCTGTTTCATTAGGGTTTAAAAAGCAATTGGCACGGCTCATTGTAACCTATAATTTAATTCAAGATGGTAAGTTGAATCCTAAAGGTGTAGATCGATTTTGTAGAAATTACAACGGATATATAATTTCAAATAGATTAACTCAACCTGTAGAACAAAGTCAGCAAACAACAATTGTTGCGAATACAGAACAAACTAAAGATACTGAACCAAAGCATGAAGCGATACCTGAACAAACTAAA
>JBILCF010000148.1:0-7328 GCA_044353325.1 Chitinophagaceae bacterium
TTATTTCACTTTTAGATTCTCCCATTCCCATTTCAATAGGGAATAACAATCTGAATCTTCATTTTTCCCATTCACAACATAATCCTCGCGCATGGTACCTTCTTTAGTAAAACCATACTTCAATAATAGTTTGACAGAAGGTGTATTGTTTTTGTCTAGCAAGGCTTCTATACGATGAAGATTCAAGGTTTGAAAACCATATTCTAACACAACGTTTAAGGCTTCAGTCATCAATCCTTTTTGTTTATCATCATCATGCCTAAGACTATAAAACAATTCTGCTCTGCAATGTGTGCTATTCCATGTATGAAAACCACATTCACCTATGGGTTTGTTGTTGATTTTATCAACCAATAAAAAATAAAACAATGAAAGTCGATGTGTCTCCATACCTAGCTCGTGCATGCTGAGGCAATGCGCATATCCAGCATCATCAAATCCAAAGTATTGTATAATTTCCTCTTTAGACTTTGTATTGAACAAATTATGAATGATTGAAGGTGTTATACTCCTTAAGATTAATCGGTTGGTTGTTACCTCGTATTGGTTTATCATTTCGAATAAGATTTAAATGTAGAAGTTAAATATATGAAACTAAATTAATTTCAAGTTATGAGTAAAAACTCAAATTCTATTTTAAATTCATTTTAGCCAAATACATCAAACAGTTTCCAATACACAAACAAACCAATATAAATGGCATAAGCAAGGATATTTGAAGCAAATAAACCTGTTTCAAAATTTTTACACTTTTTTAGTTGAACGACTTTAACCAAACTAATCAACAATGGAATCATGGCTAGCAGCAACACAAAAGGCATATAAGAAAACACGCCTAGAATTGAAGCGTTATGAAAATCATATGGAGAAGGGAAGTAAAATATACCTTCGTTTCGAAGCAATAAAAAACTATAAAAGCTCAGCGTTAAACTTAAAACCCCTATTTTGAATTTCAAATAATTCAATGCTGTAAAGCCCCTAAAGTAACTGAATAGAAAATACACCCCTGAAAAACTGAATAACAAACCACATACTACTAAAAATAGAAATATCGGCTTACTGTTTTGCGGTGTTTTATAGTCAAGAAATTGTTGAAACTTTGTATTGTCTGGAAACAATTCATTCAAGCTATAGGTATGATTACCTTTGGTTAATTCTTCATTTAAATTAAAAGTTACGCATCGACTATAATCATGAAAAAAGTAAAGATGAACAAGCCCTTCATTCAAATCATAAATGTTAGTATACAGGGTTCCATCGCCTACTTTAGCCCTATTCTCACACATTGTATCTGACAACGCAGTACAAAAAGGGAGGCTCACATCTAACTTTTTATTGTTCAAAAATTCAATTCCTTTTCGATATCGTGCTTTATGAATTGTACTTAAATCTTTGGTATCACATATGCTAAAGTTTGCTAACGCAAATTTATCTTCCTTTCCCATGGTCATTTTACTCGCTTCTACCACTAAATAGTTTCCTCCTTTATCTGCAAAGAAAAGCATACCACCATTGAATAATACGCTTCCATTCAGCACATGCAAATTGAGATCCTTAAGAAAGTTATATACATCTTCAACCGTCTGACATTGTTGCATGATTATTTTTATATCAGCATAAGCAAAATCTTTTTTAGTAGAATCTTTAGCAGGGATATTGGATTTGTGAGGCATTGTAAATGCATCAAATGCAAGACCACAAGTATTCATAGCTCCATCTGGGTGTGGTTGCTTGCGTTTATACCCTACACACACAACACCAAATTGGTCTTTTGATCCTTGTTCAAACCAAATACTCGCATCTCGCCCCCAACTATCTTCATTATTGCCAACCATGGTTTTTCCATTGGCCGTCAGTTTATACATACTGCATGACCAAACTTTGTTGTATCCTAACATTACTAAAAGCGTCAATACAACAATTTTTAAGTTTAATGGGCTTATCATGGTATCATAACGTGTTTTGAATGAAATTAATTGTTGTTGATTGACTGACATTCTTTTCACAGAATTCTTTATTGGGTGGTATCTCACTAAACAATATGTTGTTTTGTTGGGTGTGACACAAACCGATACACAAATGTTGCGTGAAGATACAAACAACGGCATCAACCGATACACAGATTGTTTGTGAGGAAACAAAATACGGCATTAAAAAATTAAGCATTCACAATCTTTCATATTCCTTATTAGCATAACATGCACAATTCGAATATTTATTATTAATTCAAAATGGCACAGATACAACTAATGGAGAAAGCTGAGTCTTTTTAACCATTCGTTCTTGGATCAAAATCAACCATCCATTCAATACCATATTTATCTCTAAACATACCAAAGTAAGAACCCCATGGACTGTCGCCAATAGGAAATTCAATTTGTCCACCGGCAGAAAGTCCGTTGAACAGTTTGTCTGCTTCTTCTTTACTTTCTGCGCTGATTGAAATTTTACTTCTATTTTCATTTTCATTTGTCGGCCCCATACTTTCTGGAACATCATTACCCATTAACACGTTGGGGCCAATAGGGAACGCAATGTGCATTATTTTATTTGCTTCATGCTCAGGCACTAGAAACTCAGCACTGGCCATATCTTTGTAACGCATAATCCTAGCGAATTCGCCACCAAATACAGATTTGTAAAATGTAAATGCTTCCTCGGCATTTCCGTTGAAGTTGATGTGGGGATTAATCAGTGCCATAATTTTAAAGTTTAGTTTTTACACTCAAATATATGCTATAATTAATAAAAACTTGATCTATGATATTAATCCTTCTGCTTCAGCAAACCTATCAAAGACTCTACAGGTAAATCTTTTTTGGAATGGTATTGAATAATGACATCATACCCGCCAGTTTCTTTTTTTTGCTCTTCGTTTAAGTAGTAAATGAAATCCAAAAGATTAAATCCATAAGTATCTACTTGAGATCGAATTCTTGATACATATTCTGGGATTGAAACTCGTTTATACTTTTCATACGAATTAAAAATAGCAATTTTCTTTCCTCTAAAATCAAAATCCCTTTTTTTACGAAAGTCGTCTTTAAGAACTTCATTGAAAAAGATAGCGTTCACCTCATTCAAATTTGAGTTTGTGTCTAGTCCTGCATTCGCTGGTATCTGAGGGTATCTATTCTTGATTTGTGCAATTAGTTTAGGAATGTTTAGTTGTTTTAATTTACGTTTATTCTTACTTGAAACAAATACCACTAATGCATCATATCCAAGATTTTCGATTTTTTGAAATGAATCCATAACAATGAGTTTTGTCGTATTATTATTCAGAATATAGCCTGGGACGTCTTTCTTACGTATATTCCAAGTATTGTATCTTAACCCACAAAAACCACTTGAAACTAATTCTACGAAACCAATACACTTACCTTTAAAACTATAATTTGCATCCTTAAATTTCTCGTCCAACTATTGACTTTCCTCTTTTGTCAATATAGGATTATCGTTTACAAATAGATTATCTGTTGAATTCTGTGCATGTAATGTAATTGAAATGACCATAAAAAATAATAATGCGATCATTAAATGAATTCTCATGTAAAATTGTTTTTAAATGTTGTTTCCTATTTACAAGCCCCTATTTCATTCCTAAACATGAACCTTAGAAATTGAAATATGAAAAGTAAATTCAAAAATATGAGTTCCAGTTTAAAAAGAACAAGAGATTAAGAAGAGATTGTAGGTTTACAAATATTTACACTATTTTTGATAGTAAAAAAGAGTGAGTTTATCACCCCAATCTACCCAATTTAGATTGTAAACGGTGAAAAAGTCACCCCAATAAACAAGTTACAAGCAACCCTAAAAGACGACAGTGCTAAACATGAACAGACAGAAAAACGACATAAAAGCCAACCGCACATTTAGCACATTTGGTTTTGCCCGACACACAAGCCAACGCTTCGCAAAACCAAAAGAGCTAAATTTTGCCAACGCACCGACAGACAATAAAAAGTAAAACATGAACAAAAAAGACTTATCAGAAGCCGACATAAAAGAGAAGTTTATCACTCCTTCCGTGACAAAGGCAGGTTGGGACGAACACACTCAACTTGGACGGGAAATATTTTTTACTGACGGACGCATTTATGTGAAAGGTAAAATTACAGCAAGAGGTAAACGAAAATTTGCAGATTACATTCTGTTTTACAAACCAAACGTTCCTATTGCAATTATTGAGGCAAAAGACAACAACCATTCTGTAAAAGCTGGAATACAACAAGCATTAGGTTACGCCAACACGTTGGACATTCCTTTTGTGTTTAGCAGCAACGGAGACGGCTTTTATTTTCACGACAAGACCGTTACAAGCGGAAACATAGAAACCGAACTTTCAAATGACGAATTCCCAAGTCCTGAAGAACTTTGGGAGAAATACAAAAAATATAAAGGCATAGAAGACAAAGAAGTTGAAAACGTAATTTCAACCGACTATTTTTTAGACGGCTCTGGTCGTTCCCCAAGATATTACCAACAAATTGCCATTAACAGAACCATTGAAGCAGTTGCGAAAAAACAAGACAGAATTCTTTTGGTTATGGCAACTGGAACTGGAAAAACTTACACGGCTTTTCAAATCATTTACAGACTTTGGAAAAGTGGAGCAAAAAAAAGAATTCTGTTTTTAGCAGACAGAACTTCACTTATTGACCAAACTGCAAGAGGAGATTTTAGGCATTTCAAAGATGCAATGACAATCATAAAACACAAGCAAATTGACACAGCTTACAATGTATATTTAGCATTATATCAAGGCTTGTCAGACAGCAAATCAGATGATGCTTACAAACAATTCAGTCCAGAATTTTTTGATTTAATCGTAGTTGATGAGTGCCACAGAGGAAGTGCAAAAGAAGATAGCAAGTGGCGTGAAATATTAGATTATTTCAAAACCGCAACACATTTGGGCATGACAGCCACACCAAAGGAAACAACCGAAACTTCAAACATTCATTATTTCGGTGAACCAGTTTACACTTATTCACTTAGACAAGGTATTGACGATGGTTTTCTTGCTCCTTACAAAGTAATCAAAGTAACACTTGACATTGATGCCGAAGGTTGGCGACCAACAAAAGGCTTTTTAGATAAGAACGGAAACCCCGTTGAGGATAGAATTTACAACAGAACCGATTTTGATAAAAACATTGTTGTAGATGAACGCAGAGAATTAGTTGCAAGAAAAATAACAGAATTTCTTAAAGGAAATGACCGTTTTGCAAAAACAATTGTTTTTTGCATTGATATTGAGCATGCCGAAGGCATGCGAACCGCATTGGCTAACGCCAATGCCGATTTGGTTGCTCAAAACAATAAGTATGTAATGCAAATTACTGGCGATAACGAAGAGGGAAAAAGAGAGTTAGACAGTTTTATAAATCCAAGTGAACGCTATCCAGTTATTGCGACCACTTCTAAATTAATGACTACTGGCGTTGATGCTCAAACTTGCAAACTAATTGTATTGGATAGTAATATCGGTTCACCGACAGAGTTCAAACAAATAATTGGCAGAGGAACAAGAATTAATGAAGAATACGGAAAAACGTATTTTACCATTATGGATTTTAGAAATGTAACCAATCTTTTTGCAGACCCTAATTTTGATGGCGACCCTGTAATGATTAAGGATGTTACGGAAGATGATGATATTTCTGGAACAGATGATGAAATAACAGATGAACCAATAGTTGATGTAGTTGATGGCGGTGATGTTGATTTTCCCACTCCTGAACCACCAACAATAACAGGCGGTGGCACAATAACCGACCCACCAAATCCAAGAGAAAAAATAAGAGTAAACGGAGTTGAAGTTAGAATTCTTAATGAAAGAGTTCAATATTTAGGAGCAGACGGACAAATAATAACTGAAAGTCTGAAAGATTACACCAAGAAAAATGTAATAGAAAAATACGCAACTCTTGAAACGTTTTTGAATTCATGGAAAAACGCTGACAAGAAAAAAGCAATCGTTGAAGCGTTAGAACAACAAGGAATTTTCTTTGAAGCCTTAAAGGAAGAAATCGGAAAAGACTTTGACCCTTTTGATTTGATTTGTCATGTTGCATATGAAGCAAAACCATTAACACGAAAGGAAAGAGCAAACAACGTAAAGAAAAGAAACTACTTTACTAAATACGGAGAGAAAGCTCAATCTGTAATTAAAAGTTTGCTTGACAAATACGCAGATGATGATTTACTCACTATTGAAAGTTTAGACGTTTTAAAACTTGACCCATTAAACAAATTAGGTTCGCCACTTGAAATAATTAATGCTTTTGGTGGAAAAGAAAATTACATAAAAGCATTAAAAGAATTGGAAAACGAACTTTATAAAGCAGCATAAAAAATGGCAAATGTAGCAGCAGTAATAAGCAGTATAAGAAATATAATGAGACAAGACAGAGGTATCTCTGGCGATGCTCAACGATTAGAGCAATTAGGTTGGATGTTGTTTCTTAAAATCATGGACGACAAAGACCAAGAATTAGAAGTAATTAAAGACAATTATGTTTCTGTAATTCCAGAAAAATTTCAATGGAGAAATTGGGCAACCAATTCCGAAGGTATTACTGGCGATGAACTAATAAATTTTATTGATAGCACAGAACTATCTAATAAAGGGCTTTTCTTAACGTTGCGTGAAATAAAAAGTCCAACCAATCCGAAACGTGCTTTAATTGTAAAAGAAGTCTTTGACGGCACAAATAACTACATGAAAAGTGGTTATGAAATGAGAAAAGTAATTAACAAGCTTAATGAAATTGACTTTACTAAATCAGAGGACAAACACGTTTTCGGCAATATTTACGAGAGCATTTTACAGGAATTGAGGGACGCAGGAAACAAAGGTGAATACTATACCCCACGTGCTGTAACTCAATTAATGACAATGATGACCGATCCAAAATTGGGCGAAAAAGTGCTTGACCCAGCAGCAGGAACAGGTGGTTTCTTATCGGCTGCAATTGACCATATTAGAGAAAAATATGTAAAAACAGTTGACGATGAAGCTGTTTTACAAAACTCAATAACTGGATGGGAATTAAAACCAGTAGCTTATGTTTTAGGTTTAACTAACCTAATTCTTCATGAAATTGATGTTCCCGATTACCATTACATAGACAGTTTAAAAAAAGAATATAATAGTATTGGTAAGAAAGACCAAGTAGATGTAATTCTTGCTAATCCACCATTCGGTGCAAGCATTGCAGACGGTGTTGAAACAAACTTTCCTGCAACATATAGGTGCAAAGAAAGTGCAGACTTGTTTGTAGTCTTAATGTTGCAACTCTTAAAGCCAAATGGTAGAT
>JBILCF010000268.1:0-7312 GCA_044353325.1 Chitinophagaceae bacterium
TGTTGTTACATGTTGTTGTTGGTGTTGCACCTGCTGTTACTGCTGGTGCAGCATTCATGTTTACAACTGCTGTTGCTGTATTTGTACATCCGTTTGCGCCAGTACCTGTTACAGTGTAGGTTGCACTTGATGTTACAGTGAATGGTGTTGCATCTGAGATACCACCTGTCCATGCATAGCTAGTTGCACCACCACCAGATATTGTCGCACTTGCGTTTTGACATACTGTTTGTATTGATGGTGTTGCGGTTACAACTGGTAATGGATTTACGTTTACTTGAACAGTGCTTGTCGCAGTACAGCCTAGAGCAGATGTTGCTGTTACGGTGTACGTGTAAGAACTTGTAGGGTTAGCATTCGTAGTTTGTAAAGTAGGCGAAGCAATAACTCCAGCTATTGGATCGCTCCAAGCATAGTTAGTTATTGGTGTTATAACTTGTTGTGTGAATCTCCAACCTTCATTGGCCCACGTCCAAGGTGATGTGCTATTTTTACCCGGTACAGCTGTTGCTAATGTACCAGTTGAGTTTTCGATACCTGCTGTTGTGTTGTTAAATGCATCAGGTCCACCGCTCGTTCCATGTATTTCAATAGATTGGTCATTTTCATTTAAGATGATTTGACCATTTAATACTGTACTGCCACCACCAAACCAAACAGCATTTGTATAACGAATTACAAATTTACGATTAGGCGCTGTACCATTTGTGAAATAGTCAATTTGTCCTGCTGCTATATTTAAATCTTCCCACGCAAAAGAAATAAGATCGTTTGGTGCATTTACATCTGGGATAATTTGGCCTGAACAACAGCCTGAACCTACTCCTGCGTCAAATGAAACAAACCCGTTTGTAGAGATATAAATATTATTTTTTACTACGCCATAAAAAGTGAATGGAAATGGCAATGAAATAGCGCCACTTACATTGTCATCACCTGTTGGACCTGCAGTTGTTGGACCAGCAGGTGTTTCAGGACTATGAGGAATAGATGCTATTGCGTAAGCTCCAGGTCCTGTACCACCTGTTATTACTGTAGCATTTGCTGTTAATGAAGTTAAATCGTTTGCGCACACTAAAGTTGGTGTAGCAGAAGCAGAAGTAAATGTAGGACTAGGATTTAAGGTTACTGTTACAACATTTGTTGAAATACAACCAGTAGCACTTAAAGTACCAGTTACGGTATATGTAGTAGTAACAGCAGGAGTAACATTTACACTTGTGCCGCTTAATGTACCCGGCATCCATGTATATGTATCAGCTCCTGTTGCCGACAACAAACTACTGCCTCCTATACATATAGATGATGGCGTAGCCGATGTTGTCATTACTGGCAATGGATTTACTTTCGCAAGAACAGGCGTTCGTGTTGCACTAGGACAATATGTAGTAGAACCTGTTGTTACCCTCCAATTATAAAAGAAATAATAAAAAGTAGATCCAGCAGCACTATTCGTGATAGATACAACTCCCGGTATAGTATAAGGATAGGTTACGCCACTAGAGTTTCTAAATAATGATATTGAACTTGCAGATTGTCCTAATTGGTAACCCGTTCCTGCAGGTATAACCATGCCGACCGGAATTCGTAATGGATCCCCTATAACTGTAGGATTTATTGCTACAAGAATTGTTTGTAAAACAACAGAACTACTATTAGCTAATTGGATATTAACCGTTTGAGGTCCAGTACTTCCTGGATATATCGTTACAGAATCTAAGGTAATAGAAGGTGCAAGAACATCAAAAATATTAAAATTAGTCGATGATTGTTGACCACCTCCAGCAGTGTTATTTAACATACCAGTAAGGAATGATTGGGTTGATGAACCTAAAACCGCATTTCCTTCTACATAAAAAGTAGAATCGGCAGAAACAGTAGGATTAAAACTCGTTCCTTGTGCTACTGGTGAACCGCCTGATGGTGCTGTATACCAAAACAACGTATCGCCTGGTGTTGCCGTAGCTGATAAATTCACTAAACCAGGTCCGCAAATAGTATCGCCAATAGCAGTAGGCGCAGTTCCTGAAGAAACATTAACAGTAATTGTAGCGGTAGACGAACAACCTGCTGTGGTACCTGTTACAGTATATGTAGAAGTAGAAGTTGGATTAAAAGCAGTTCCATCGGTTGGTGTATTTACACCATCTGTCCAACTATAAGTTGTAGCTCCGCCACCAGTTAAAGTAACACTTGTACCTGTACATACTGTTGCAGGTGAAGGAGAGGAATTAGCTGTTACTGTTGGATATGCATTGACTGATACTGGAATTGCTAAACGTACAGGATTTGTACATCCTTGTGGGTTAATTGTATTGAATTGTGCATAATAGGTAGTTGAAGCAATAGGAGCAACTGTTGTCGGTGAGCCTCCAATTAAATTACCACCTGTTGGTGCATCCCAAAAGTTTACAAAACCTGATATCGGGGCTGCAGGTGCGCTAAAATTACTGAACGTCATTGTTCCTGCAAATTGGTCATTATCTAAAGTCCATGCTTGTAAGTATAATGTATCCCCTTGATTGACAGGTATATTCGCCGTGCCTGATTGTGATGTACTACCAAAAATATTGAAGCCTGGCATGTCTGTAGATAAGCCACTATTAACTTGGTAACGTGGTCGATCTGAGAATGCAATATCTAATGTAGAAAATGCCCAGTTAAAGGACACATTGCCACTACATGGTACAATAATTCTATAACTTGTAGTACCTCCAAGTCCATTGACATTTTGATTCGTACCGGAGGTTAAAATAATAGAACTTGGAGCACCTGCTGTGTTCACTAATCCATTTGAATTGTCTTGAGACAAAACCCAGTTTACAGGAGCATACGTTCCAGCAAATGTATTTTCTGAACCACCACAAATAGGAGGAATATTACCAGACAGTGTTGTATTTGATCCAATACAAATCGATGATGGTGTAGCAATTGCTGTACCCGTAATCGTTGGTTTCAATGTTATTGAAGTCGTAGCTGTAACGTTACAACCTGCATTTGATGCAGTTACAGTATAAGTTGTTGCACCCGATACTGGTGTAGTTGCTGTATTTTGACTTGTAGGATTTACCACATCTCCGGGTAATGACCATGTATAGGAAACTGGAATATTTTGCGTAAATCGAATGATAGGTTTAGTCGCTACGATAGTTGCAATGGGGTTTGAACATGCCGTTGGAGATGTTTGCTGACTTATGCTTTGTGTAGATGCAGGCGTATACGTTGAAACAGCTGTTGTTCCAATTAAGCTATTGGTTTGACAAGTTTGTACTAAAATATTGGATGTACCATCCCAGATAAACGAACCTGAATTAAATGTATGTAAGTTCACGCCAATAACTGGAGTGAGGCTAGCTTGCGTAAACACTTGAGCCATTGGTGATGTTTCAAATGTAGTCGTTAATGTGTTTACTAAAGTATGACCAATATTGATACTAAAATTAATCACTGTACCTGTAGCACTTGTACATGTAAAACCGAGTCCAGTTATAGGACCTGGTGACATACCAGCTGCAGATAATTCGGTTGCGGTATAGATTATTTGAGATTTAATCTGATTTCCAGTTCCATTACCCGAACGATATGGATTTCCGTTACTACCACTAATGGTAGAAGTACCAGTACCTACATTAACAACGCCAGATATAGATCCAGTTGAGGTAAGATTAGCTACATCGCCAATGCATAGTATATTAGGTGTTGCTGTAGCTGTTACACCTTGAGGATTTGTATTGACCGTTATAACAGAGGTAGCAGTTGCTGTGCATCCAATACCGTCCGTACCAGTCACTGTATACGTCGTAGTTCCCGTTGGAGTTGCAATTGGATTAGAAATATTTGTGGCACTCAATCCTGTCGTTGGAGCCCATGAGTATGAATTTAAACCAGTAGTAGCTGCTAAAGGAATTGGTGTACCCCCTGGTATACAAAAACTAGCTGACGATGGTGTGACAGAAAGCAATGGTGCAGGGTTTACTGTAATGGTTAATACATTAGACGTATTTACAACTAAATTACAAGTTGTAACACATTGCACAAATGTATTTTGAGTCAATGCTGGACTCGGTGTATAGGTTAATCCATTAGAACCTACATTAGTCCATGGGCCAGAAGCACTGACTGTGGACTGTTGCCATTGTCTTGTACCGCCAGAAGCTCCAATTAATGTAAACAGAGGTGCACCAGATGCACAATAAGTTACCGAAGGAGTTGATATAGTTCCGCCGCTACTTGCCAATACCGTTCTAACTGCAGCAGGAGATAAATTATCATTTGCAGGATTACCATCGCCTGTTACTGAAGCAGAAACATTGATTGTATAAGTTCCAACTGCAGTCATATTAACGTTTGGTGTTAATGTAAATGTTGTTGTTGCATTTACAGCCAAAGTACCCGTATTTAAAACACCGCTTAATGGTACAGTAATTACTCCGGCTATATTTCCTGAAAAGGTAACGGGATTTACCGACAAATCCAACGGCGTAATGCCAGTATTTTGAATTGTGACTACAACAGGCTCATTTACTGAGTAACAACCACCTGTGTTTGGCGATATTAAATTAACCAAAGCAATATCAGTTGCAGATATTGTAAATTCAATAGCACCAGGATCGGGGTTGCTTACAGAACGAACGGCATTATTGATATCATTGGTCACACCTACAGGTACTCCAATATTGTTTACAGTTGAAACTGTTGGTGTAAAATCAAATGTAGGTGAAGTTGGTGCATTAAATACAGGGTCTACATTTACGCTTTGCTGATCCCAAGAATTTGCATTGGTAGCTTGCCAGCCAGCAAATGTTGGTACATCACTCCCAAAAAAGCCAATATTGTTTATTCCTGATGCAGAACTAATAAATAGTACATTATGATTGCTTACTTGGGCTGCACCAGCATAATACAAACAATGCTTAGCTCCTGCATTGGCTCTTGAGATTGACACTATGTTATTTCTTATCTCTGAATTTACTGGAGCTGTATTAGACATCCATATACCTCTAGTTAGCGCGGTTGATACTGAAGGCGCGGTATTATCCATTGAAATTGTATTGTGATAGACATGAATATTATTGACCGTTAGTACATATATACCATAGTTTGCGCCTTCATTATTATTGTTGTTTATAATATTATTCACAATTTTTGTTTCATCGCCTAAAGTACTATTTGATCCAGTTACATAAATGCCATAAAAGGCTGATGTGTTGCTTGGTGTACTTGTAAAAAAATCACGGATTCTATTTCTAGTGATTTTAGAAGAGTTGGCATTGGTAGTCGTGAAAATACCATAACTCGTTGTAAATGAAGTACGTGTTGGTCGCTGTACCAAATTATTGTCAATAACAATACCTTGATTATTAGCAGCATATACACTATAAAAATAGCAATCATTGATGGTACATCCACTTATAAAATTACCACTGGGAAATGGCGCTGTGGTAGGTCCAGTGAAAGCTGCGCCATAATATCCACCATTGAGCGTACAATTGACTAAGGAGTCATTATCACCTGACAAGCCTGAGGTTACAGCAGCCGTTTTAGAACCACTTACTGAAAATGGAGAGGTTGTACTTATTGTAGCAGTGATGTTGCAGGACATGACGCAATTGCTAAAACGATTAAAATTAGCGCCATTCCAAAGATGTACTGCAAATGCACTTGATGTTGCTGAAGAAATAATATTTAAATCGTTTACCTTGATGTGATCTGCACCGTCCAATTCTAATACACTTGGATTTGTGGTGGTTGTTGCAGCAAAAGAAAGTGTAGTTCCATTTCCATTAAAGGTGACCGTGTTGGTAGCTGATGCTCCAAAAACTTGCGGAATTAGAACTTGTTCATTGTAAGGACCGCTACCTGGCACTACATCAAAAACAATGGGCCCCGCTATACCACAACTGATGGCAGAAATAGCTGCAGCAAAGGTTTGATAATTGGTTCCACCCGTAGGAAGTGCTGAATTGATGGTATATGTTCCAGCTGGAAATGGCGCTGGAACAGTTAATAATACTGGTGTTGAATATTGTGTGTTTCCACTACAGGTTACAGCACAACGATAATATAAGGTACCAGTTGCAGTTGTATTCAAAGCGGCAGAAGGACCCGAAGCACCTACTGTCGTATAAGGACCTGCTAAGTTCGCACTGCTTTCCCATTGATAGGTTTGGCCTGTACCTTGCGAGTTACCGGTTAAATTTAAAAGTACATTTGAACCAAAACATGTTGTTGTTGCAGGAGTAGTTGTTGAAGTTCCAGCAGTTGGAGGTACACTACATGGGCCCGATGGTATCATATTAATTCCCATATCAGCCCAGCCAGTTCCTGCTGTACCGGTTGGACTTGCAAAAGCTCCAAAAATACGCTGATTTCCTCCTACGCTTGTTTGAAAAATTGACGCGCCAGCACCTGTGTAAGCGGATTGAGCCATTTCTACTGCAAGTGACAGCGAAGGATCATATAAAAATGGCGTTGTTAATGCGATCTGATACCATCCACCTACTGCAGGACTAAAACTGTGAGTGGTTGGACCAAATACAGTTGTCATACCTGTAGTGAATGTACCAGTAGCCCAAGTCGTTGCTGTACCTACATTTTGAGACATTTGTATGGTAAAGTTTGTGTATACTGCCGTTGGCGCTGTACTTAATCGAACAAAAACATGTGTAATTAGTCCGTTGTAAGCAGGTGTTCCACCGATAACTGTTCCATTGTCATCAAAAATACCTGGACCATATATCCACTGTACTTTGTTAGAAGTGGTGGAATTAAATGGGAATCCATTGGCACTTGTTCCGGTGTTTCCATTAAAAAATTGAGGCTGGGCAAACACCCCAAATGATGCCATCATTAATAAAAAAAGGAATTGAATTTTCTTCATGTTCAACAAATTTTTTAGTTTTTACCTACTCTTTTTGTCCGTTTTCGGTATCCCAGCTATTTTATTCTAAAAATAAAATTTAAAGTTATTTTATATTTATTATAATCCAAAAAAAAAGAATCTGTTATTTTTCATTTGCCTTTAAAATTGTACGATTATACTTACTAAAATTATGAATACTTGAAAATTTAAAACCTTATTTCTTATTGATCATTTTTCATAAAAAAACCGCCCTCCATTGCTGAAGGGCGGTTTCTGTCTTTATACTTTTTACTCAGTACTTTCTACTTCGTATTAGTCATTCTTGTTCACTTTGCTCACGTGAGTCAAGTTATCGTTTTCAAATACTTGGACTGTGTATACGCCGCTTGCGATCTCACCTAAGCTGATGCTTAGTTTGTTCATGCCTGCTTCGCTACGTCCTTGGATTTG
>JBILCF010000149.1:0-7309 GCA_044353325.1 Chitinophagaceae bacterium
CGCCAGGTTTGGTATGCAAAACTGTTGATACGATTACTGTAAATGTTGTACCAGGTATTCAATTAAGTGCTGGTGGAAACCATACGATTTGTGCCAATGATTCTGTCCTCCTGACAGCAAGTGCTTCACCTGCACAAGTTAATCCAGTCATACAATGGTCTCCCGGAGTTGATGTCAGTGATTCTACTATTCTAAACCCTTGGGCTTCTCCATTGGCTACAACTAATTTTGTATTGAACTATATTGATGATTTTGGATGTAACTATTCGGATGTGTCTGTTGTAACGGTTTCAGGATCTAGAGCTATATTAAATTCAAGTGCTTCAGAAAACAATGTATGTCCGGGTTATCCGTTCCAATTATTCTCTAACGCATCTTCAATGCCTTGCGGATTATCTGTTTTCCCATGTAGCAGCGCGCCTTCATATATTAATGTTGGTACAAGCAATATTCAACAAAATCAATTTACACCATATTTTACCAATACCTCTGATGCATACCGCACACAAATGTTGTATACAGCCGATGAATTAAAAACTGCTGGAGTTACGGCAGGTAATATCAAATCGTTGGCATGGACAGTAACTTCAAAAGGAAGTGATACCATGAAAAATGTTGTTATCAGCCTTGGATGTACTTCTGCAACTTCGTTGACTGGATTGACTGGTTTTATCGCAGGTAC
Organism: Chitinophagaceae bacterium; assembly: GCA_044353325.1. Taxonomy (GTDB): domain Bacteria; phylum Bacteroidota; class Bacteroidia; order Chitinophagales; family Chitinophagaceae; genus OLB11. The sequence continues at coordinate 683 of JBILCF010000149.1, forward strand.
ATCAGTAGTTTATGACACAAATAAATATTATTCTTCATTGGGTATAAATGAACATGTATTTGAGCGTGATTATTTCTGGGATGGTACATCTAATTTAATCGTTCAAGTTTGTTATAATGTAACAGGAAACTTCAATAACCAAGATGTATTAACGACTTCAAACACAGCCAATACGCAGTTTATGACTCAAACCGCTGCAACAGGTTTTGGATGTAACCTGACTGCTACAGCTCCATTGTTAGCTGCAGTTCGTCCTAATACACGATTCAACGTATGTCAAACAGGTTCATTTAATTACAATTGGTCTCCTGCAAGTACTTTAAACAATGCAACCGACAAAGATCCATACTCTAGTGGAATATTCAACAATACTATCTTTACTGTAACCGTTACAGCTGCTTCAAATCCAAATTGTGTGTCTACAGATACTGTACAAGTTAATGTAGATAATTCAAATTCTGTCGATGCAACTGCCTCTCCACAAGTATTGTGTCAGCCAGGCTTAGTTACTTTAACTGGTACACCAGCTGGACCAGCGCCAGTTTACGAATGTGGCGAAGAAAATGTAGCTTGTGCAGGTCCTGTAAATCAATATACTGCTGGTACTGGGTTGACTTCTAACTTAAGCATTACACCATTCTTAGGTGGTGCTTATGCTGGATCACGTAGTCAACTATTATATACAGTAGCTGATTTGAATGCACTTGGTGTATTGAAAGGTAAAATCAGTGAGTTAGCTTTAGATATTGCTTCAAAAAATAGTGTTTCTCCTTATGATATTACCATCAAAATGGGTTGTACACCTTTGTCTCAATTATCAGGATTTATTCCTTCAAACGAATTGAAAACCGTTTATTCAAATGGAAACTACTCAACTGCCTTAGGTTGGAATACGTTCCTATTGAACTCGCCATTTGTATGGGATGGTGTTAAAAATCTTGTTGTAGAAATTTGCTACTTCAATGGTCAAAATAATATAATTGGTTCTGATGCGGTGAATTACACCCCAACGGTCAACAACCAATTCTATTACCAAAGTTCAAATTTTGGAGGATGTGATATTCCATTGGTTCAAGCTCCTAACACAGCTATTGCTTCTACATCATTACCTAACATGCGTTTCTCATTGTGCGATATTCCTACTAAAGCATGGCCTTACAGATGGGAGCCAGGTACATATGTATACGACTCTACAGCTGGTGTTACCACTGCTTATGTCAATACTACCACTACCTTTAAAGTAACAACCAAAGGTGGCAATAAATGCGAAGTCAATGATTCTGTTACAGTGACTATATCACAACATGATTTAACTGTAACACCTATGGATACAATTATATGCGAAGGTGATAAGTATCAACCTATTGCTACAGGATCTGGTAATGCGCCATCTGAAACATTCTTGTGGTACGATCAAAATGGGGGTTCAGTTGGACTGAGTTGTACAAATTGTGCAATGCCTTACATCACACCGCCAGGCGCAGGTACTTTTACATATACTTGTACTCGTCTTGATTCTTATGGATGTGGCGATACAGTGGTTATAACAGTAAAAACAAATCCAAAACCTGCTGTAACCATACTCAATGGTGACTCAATCAAAATTAAATACCAACGCCAAGAAGTTAACTTAATGGCAACAGGTGCTCAAGTATACAACTGGACTCCTGTATGGGGATTGAGTAATCCGAATACTCCAAACACGTTGGCTAGTCCTGCTGAACCAACACTATATTATGTGTATGGTTTGAGCGACAAAGGTTGCCGCAATGTAGATAGCATCTATGTGGATATTGATTATCATGATAATTTATATGTTCCAAATGCGTTTTCACCAAATGGTGATGGTAACAATGATTTATTCCGTGTAGCGAATTTGACGTTCCAAAATATTCAAGAATTTAAAGTTTTAAATCGTTGGGGACAAGAGTTGTTCTCAGCTATTGATAACCGCGGATGGAATGGTACCTTTAAAGGCAAACCACAAGATCCAGCTACGTATTTCTACTTGATACGCGTTGCTTACCCTGATGGTTCTACGAAACTATTTAAAGGTGACGTTATCTTAGTTCGATAAATTTTTACAATGTTTTTTATCTGGAAATCTCGCACTTTGCGAGATTTCTTGTTTTACATTTGTACCTCAATCAAACTAAATTATGAATGTAGGTGTTATAGGAAGTGGGACTATGGGTGCAGGAATAGCGCAAGTTGCTGCACAAGAAAACTGTAAGGTTGTTGTCATCGATACCAATGAGATTGCATTGACAAAAGCCAAAACAAATTTGGAAAAGACCTTAAGCAAACTTGTTGAAAAAGGAAAGATAACAGACGCCAAGTCTGCTGAAATCAGTAGCAATATTGCATGGTCTACTCAGCTGTCTGACTTGCACCAAGCAGAATTAGTTATAGAAGCAATAGTAGAAAATATTGATGTAAAACAAAAACTATTTGCGGAACTTGAAACCATAGTTTCAAAGGAATGTATACTAGCATCCAATACATCATCATTATCAGTCACTTCAATAGCAGCAGCATGCAACTTGCCTGAACGCGTAATAGGAGTTCATTTTTTCAATCCAGCACCTTTAATGGAATTGGTGGAAATTGTACCAGCCTTGCAATCTAAATCAGAAATAGTCATACAAACGAAACAAATCATAGACAGTTGGAAAAAGAAAACGGTATTAGCCAAAGACACACCCGGATTTATTGTCAACAGAATAGCTCGACCGTTTTACAGCGAAGCCATTCGCATACACGAAGAAGGTACCTCAATTGAAGTCATTGATTATGCTATGAAAACCATAGGTGGTTTTAGAATGGGACCATTCGAATTGATGGATATGATAGGGCACGATGTAAACTATACCGTAACAGAAACTGTATGGAAGTCGTTTTATTTTGATCCAAGATATACACCTTCCTTTTCTCAAAAAAGATTAGTAGAAGCCAAATGGTATGGCCGAAAATCGGGCAGAGGTTTTTATGATTATTCGGAGCATGCAATCAAAAACGAAGTCCATACCGATACGACTGAATTACAAACTATTTTTGATAGAGTCATCGTGATGTTGGTGAATGAAGCAGCACATGCATTGCATATGAATGTTGCAAGCAAAGAAGATATAGACCTTGCCATGACCAAAGGTGTGAATTATCCTAAAGGATTATTGCAATGGGCAGATGAATTGGGCATAGGTGAATGCGTGGATCGATTAGATAATATGTATCATATCTATCACGAAGATCGCTACCGTTGCAGTCCGCTGTTGCGACAAATGAAAGCAGCAGGGAAAAGTTTTTTCTAAAACCAATTTCTAAATTCTTTTTACTTTCAACTAAATACTTTCTACTAAATTATGTTTTACGAATACAAAGGAATCAAACCAGTGGTACACGAAACAGCATATGTACATCCAATGGCTACCGTCACAGGAAATGTTATTATTGGTAAACACGTTTACATCGGGCCGGGCGCTGCTATACGTGGCGACTTTGGCAAAATCATCATCGAAGATGGATGTAACGTACAAGAAAACTGTACCATACATATGTTTCCGGGCATTACAGTTGTCTTAAAAGAAAATGCCCACATAGGACACGGCGCTATTATACATGGTGCACAAGTGGGTCGAAATTGTTTGGTAGGTATGAATGCGGTATTGATGGACGATGTCATATTGGGCGATGAATGCATAGTAGGAGCATTAAGTTTTATCAAAGCCAAAGAAGTCATACCTTCACGCAGTTTGGTAGCAGGCAATCCTGCACGAATCATAAAAGAAGTCAGCGACGAAATGATAGGTTGGAAGACAGAAGGAACAAAAGTATACCAACAATTGGCACTCGATTGCCATGAAGAATTAAAAGCATGCGAGCCGTTGCGAGATGTTGCTTTGCAACAAGGAGCAGAAGACATCAATTACAAAATTTGGAAAGACACAAAACAATAGCCATGGATAAATTACAGTATTTACAAACCGACTATATACAGCAATTAGAAGCTTTAGATATCAATACAGCACCTTTGTTTGGCAAAATGAATGTGCATCAAATGATTGAACATATGAGTTATGCATTCAAGCAAGCAAGTGGATTGATACCTTTAGCGCCGCTCAACGATGAAGCAACGACTCAAAAAATGTATACCTTCATGATGAGCGACAAACCCTTTCGAGATAATACCCCAAATCCTTATTTGCCCGACGAACCCGAAGCACCAACACATCCAAGCAAAGCCGAATCAATAGTAGCACTCCAACAAGATATCTCAAATTTTAAAACAACATTTGAAAACGAACCTGAAAAACGAATTCTAAATCCTTTTTTCGGAGATTTAAATTTCGATGAATGGACACATTTGTTGCACAAACATGCCCAACATCACTTACGTCAATTTAACGCCAATATCTAAACATGCATCCAATCTTAAAATTAGTCTTTGGCGTAGTCCTCGGCACCGTATTAGCCTTTTGTGTCATCGTATTATTCGAATCCTTAAATACCAAATGGTATCCGCTCGAAATTGCAAACCCTACCGAATTAGAACGAAGTCTAGCCATACAAAATTCACCCATTCAATCTTATCTTATTGTCATTGTAGGCTTCATGGTAAGTAGTTTTATGGGTGCGTATTTAGCTTCGCGATGTGCAGCGCAATCACAAAAACTATGGGCTGGCTTGGCCGTTGGATTTATTTTATTGCTCTGTGGAATATTCTTTTTTGTCCTTTATCCATATCCTATTTGGGTAGCAGCTGTAACCTGTGTTGCGTTTTTGCCCTTCGCATACTTAGGTGGCAAAATGGCGATACGTTAGCAAATACTATTACATCTCATCGGAGCCAAACTACGCAACATTTTTCAACTACTTCTAGCCTTTGTTCCAATCTTTGCCTTCAGAGCAAGGCAAAGGATTTCCACGTCAGTCTAGGCTATACATCAGGGACATGTACTTTATTAAGCTGAGGAAATGCAGTTTGTTACGAATTTAATTTTAATTCATAATTCATAAAAACGGTTAGGATTACCTTATTATTTACATTTCGAGATGCTGCAAAAAAGGAATATCAGAAACTTCATGGTTATCTTCCTCTTAGATTTTAGACTTTTTTAGAAACCGAGCCATTTCTTTTCTCAACAATAATTTTTTTTAAGTTGTAAAATCTTTCACCATATTCAAATTGAATTTCACCATCGAAATTACCAATATTTTTTTTCTCAATTAACTTTAAATTTTCTTTAATCTGCTTTTCATATTCTGTAACCTCAATTTTGTAATTTCGTTTTTGAGAAAATTTGTATAGAATAGCAATATGACCTCCACGAGATCTTTGTTCAATAATTTCAAAATTTTTTGAAATTATTCCTAAACTATCATATTTGATTAATTTTTCTAAATTGAAATCTCGACCGCCAGTTTTTCTCAGGTAGTCTTGAGCTAATATACTTAATACATAAACATCTCGAATGTCTTCTGGTATTTGGTCGGCAGATTTTATGCTTTGCAAAGTGGAACAACCTCCAATAAAGAGGCTTATCATTAAAAGTATTCTTATGCTTCGTTATCCCATTGTGTTTATTGCTAAATTTTAATTTGTATTTGAGTTTGACTTAGTATTATGTGACTTAAGTTCAAATTTATTGTAAAAGTTTATTGTGAATAATATTTTTATGTTTTAAAAAAAATTTTAATACATATACCACACAAAAAGTCGAACATCAGTAACACATATTATTTTCCTTCAGAATGGAAATTAAAGTATAATATTTTGTCTGCTGAAATAATGTAAAACGTATCTTTCTTTTTATATAAAGTGATGATAAGGTCACTCTCAAATATGTGTTTGTCTTCTTCCTTGAGTGGTATTTGGTAAATGTTATGATTCAAAGAATTTATCTTCCCGATATACAAATTTTTGATTTCTTCATTTCTTGGTTCTGTATAAAAAAGAAACCAATAGTTATTTTCGGCATCGACATGAAACCTATACCCTCTGTAAGGACTATTCGATCTATCGAAAACTTTATAACCCGAAATAGTATCCTTTTTAGAAAGACAATCGTTTACTAGAATTAATCTTCTGTTTTCTATATCTCCATGATATACATTGCAATTTGTGTTTGGGAGTTTAGTATTCAGGATGAGTATATTCGATGAGTTGGAGAATGTGTCCAGTGTTGGATTCGAACTTAAATTTAATTTTGTGTCTGTAAGTGAATAGACATCAAGCGAATGAAAAAACAATTGACGTTCAAGTGGACTTTGCGGGTTTAGAATTAGCCGTTTTGGTGCCGCATGATTTGCTACCTTTTTTGGATTTAAAGTATAGAGTAGGAGAGATTCGTTTGTTTCTTCAAACGCTACACATTTAGAACCTTTAGGAAATTTGATTGTTTCATAGTGTTCTATTGTTGAGCTTATATCTTTTCTATCATAGTAATCTATAAGTTCAAAGCTGCCTTTTTTCAAGCTCCAATAAATAAGAGGGCTATATGGAATGAATAAAATAAAACAATTGATGACAAAGAAGAATCGATTTTGCCGAATGGATAAAATATATTTAACAACTCTGATGGACCAGTAAATGATAAATAGGGCTGTGAGTATAAAGTCAATGACGAA
>JBILCF010000028.1:0-19852 GCA_044353325.1 Chitinophagaceae bacterium
TTGAGGTAACACAATACATAGATAGAGCCCGAAAATAAGACGATGCCGCCTGCAAACAAACCTGCTATGACATTTACATTGCGGTTGGCCAACTGGGCATATAGACCCAAAAACAATAAGGCGAAACTGTGGTAGAGTTGATATTTGACGCCCGTTTCGAAGCTCGTGAGCAATTCGGGTGTAAATATGGTTTTGAGATAATGTGCCCCAAAAGCACCCAATATGACCGCAGTCATGGCAAAAAAACTACCGAGAAGTAAAGCTGGTTTGGACATACAAATTTGTTAAGGTTGCAAAAATAGTATCATCGTCTTGATTCATGTCAATAGAATGTTGACTTTGCGTATAATATTTTTCTCTTTGGTGTAGTAAGGTTTCGATATGGGTTGTTAAGTCGGCAGGAGCTGCTTGCGCCAGCTTGGGTCGAGTAGTTGTGTCAGCAGAAATGCGTTTTGCCAAAAGGTCAATGCTCGTGCGCAAATAGACTGTGTTGCCTTGCTCGTTCATGAAGTCTATACCATGTTCAAAACACGGTGTACCACCACCGCAAGCTACAATTGCAGTAGAGTAGGTATGGCATACGTCGCGTAAGGATGCGCTTTCTAGTTTTCGAAATGCGGCTTCGCCTTTTGTTGCAAATATTGTCGCTATAGTTTGTTGCGTTTGAAGCTCGATATAGGTATCTAAATCCACAAAAGGGATATCGAAATGCGTGGCAAGTCGTTGTCCCCAAAAAGATTTGCCAGCACCCATAAATCCTATCAAGAAAAATCGCATCTTTGTTGTTGTAAATTCCTTCAAAAATACCATTAACTCGTAATAATTCCTAATTGGCATCTCCATTTTCACCTGCACTGCTTGCAACCTTGCCCACACAACTTGAACTTGATATGGATGCGTTTGTGCATTCGCAATACGAGGAACCTATCACCTCTGTGAGGGTCAATCCACGCAAATATACAGATCAGTTTGAAGCTGAAGCCAAAGTGCCTTGGTGCGAAAAGGGGTATTACTTAAATGCAAGGCCCAATTTTACAGCCGATCCGCTGTTGCATGCAGGAGCGTATTATGTGCAAGAAGCTTCTTCGATGTTTTTGGAAGTTGCCTTGAAGCAAACTTTGGATTTGGATCAGCCTATTATAGCCTTGGATTTGTGCGCTGCACCGGGTGGCAAAAGTACCTTAATTGCTAGCTTATTGAACGATGAGTCGCTCCTCATTTCCAATGAAGTGATTCATACAAGAGCGAGTATTCTGTGCGAAAACAGCATGAAATGGGGCCAATTGAACATGTGGGTTTCAAATAGTGATCCGAAGCAGTTTGGTCATTTACACCATAGTTTCGATCTCATGGTTATCGATGCGCCATGTTCGGGTTCGGGCTTGTTTCGGAAAATACCCGATTACTTGGACGAGTGGACGATGGACAATGTGTATTTGTGTGCGCAACGTCAAAAGCGAATTTTGCACGATAGTTATGATTCATTGGCGCAAGATGGGGTATTGGTGTATATGACCTGTTCGTTTAGCGAACAAGAAAACGAGTCTATTGTAGATTATATATTACAGGAGTTTGACGTCGATTCGTGTCAGCTTAGTATACCTGTATCGTGGGGTATTGTAGAAACGCAAAGTGACCTTAAGCAAGGATTTGGGTATCGATTTTTTCCGCACAAGGTGAAAGGGGAAGGTTTTTTCTTGGCTTGCTTTCGCAAAAAAGATGGCATGTCAAGAGCTACTTTGTTGCCCAAAGCTACCGATTCGAAAAAGAATATTGTGTTTGAACCTTTTGTCGATACGGCCAACAAACATTTTATGGCCAATAAAGACCAGTTTATTATGCTACACGAAGCCCACTTGCCTTGGTTTCAGCTATTTTCGAAAGAAATCAAATTGATTAAAAAAGGGATATTGGTCGGTAAACTGATTCGGGATGAACTCATACCTGATCATGAACTGGCTTTGTATAACGCCGTTTGCTATGCGCAAAGGGTTGAGGTGAATTTGTCCCAAGCGATTCAATTCCTCAAAAAAGATAATTTGGAACTTGAATTTCCATCAAAGGGTTGGTTTTTAGTTACTTACTTAGAAAAACCATTGGGTTGGGTTAAGAATTTGGGTAATCGTATGAACAATTACTACCCCAGTAATCACAGGATATTAAGCAAAAACATTTTGCCCTCTTGATAAAAAGTGGGAATTTGCACACCTACTTATATAAAATGAATAAATTTTTACTACTATTTGGCTTTTTAGTTGTTCCTTTTTTGGCGCAAGCGCAAAATGCATTTGAGTTAAAGCAACGCGACAATACAAATTATATTTCGCATCGTGTAAAACCAGGTGAAAGTCTGTTTCAGTTAGCACGAGATTATTCGGTGAAAGCGACTGCAATTTTGAAGTTTAACCAATTGGGCTCACAAACGACTCTAAAGGCACAGCAAGAACTAGATATTCCGCTAACCGAAACCAACTTCTTCAAGATGGCTGGTTTGGCTTCTGTAGCAGGTTTTAGACCCGTGCTTTATAGTACAATGGAAGATGAATCACGACAAGATGTATTGAATCGATTTAAAGTATCGGCAGCTACATTTGACCAGTGGAATGCGAATCAAGAGAATACTGCCCAAGTGATTGTAGGTTGGTTGAAATATGAATCCAATACAAACAATGCGTCTTTTGCTTCGAACGAAACAATCGAGACTTCACCCAAAGAGGAACTTGTAGAACCTATAGCTGAGTCGCCTATTGAAGAAGATGTGATTGAGGAAGTTGTCGTAGAAACTAAACCAAGCACACCAAATCGTACTGAAACTAATACTCCTAAGAAAGATGCTTCTAATCTAAACCCTCGCTATATCGATCCTAATGTACCGCGTCCTGCAGTAGCAAAAAATAATACATATACGAATCGCTATAATTACAAATCGCCTGCGGTTAAAAAAGAAGTTCAAAGTATAAAGGATGATAGTCAAGATTTTTGGGTAAAATTGAAAGGCATTTTTTCTTCGAAAAAGAATAAAATAAAAGCCAGTCAAGTAAAAGAGTCTAAAAAAGAAGAGATTGTAGCAAACAAAACGGAGCCAACTGAAACGCCTAAGTCTCAACCAAAAGTTCAAACAAAGCCTCAGCCAAAACCTATAGCCACTAAAAGTACAACACCAAAAAGCAAACCTAGTGACGCGCCAAAGCCTACTGTTTTTGCTAAAGCGACAAATAGGACAGCTAAAGAAGAAAAAAACAAAGCCAAAAATGTATGGAAAGACTTTAAATCCTCGTTCAAGTCGGATGAAAATCAAAATGCAGGTTCCGTAAAATCAGAATTGGCTGTGCCTAAAGCAATGAAAGGGGATCCAAATAAAAATATTGGTGACAAACCGAACAAAAAATCGAAAGTAGTGTGGCAAGATTTGAAAAGCTCATTCAAGGCAGAAAAACCAATCGATCCAAAAGATCGTTTTAAGGCAGCATCAGCGCCTCGAACTGAATCCAAACCAGTACCTGTTGCTACCAAACCTGAAACAAAACCAAAACCAGTGTTGATTGAACAACCTAAGGTAGAAGAAACAGTCGCACAGGTAACTCCAGACAAACCTAAAAAAACGAGTGGAAAAGTATTCTGGAGTAAATTGTTGAATGGGGAGGAAAAAACACAAAGAACGCCAAAGTCATCTCCTAAAACTACACGTAACAATGCTCCCAAAAATAATGTCTTGAACCAACCCAAAGGGCAATCAAATAAAAATAAAATAGCCTCGAACACACCTAAAAAAGAAGAGCCTGTCGTAAATGAATTAGCCATTGGAAAAGATGAAGTCGTGGAACCCATACCCGTTCGTAGTGAAATTAAAACTATAGCGTTAAATAATTCGAAGGCAGGTAAGGCTTCATATTTTTTTAGTGGTCCGAGTGGTGGTAAATTTTATGTGGCTACCAACCTTGCATCCAAGGGCGAAATCGTAAAAGTGATTAATCCTGAAAATGGCAAATATGTGATGGCTGAAGTATTATCTTCTTTGCCAAGTTCGGATGCAGCGAAAGGCATTATTTTAAAATTGAGCGATAACGCTAAATTACCTTTGGGACAAAAAAATAGTTCTTTTGCTGTAAAAGTGAATTATTAATTTGCTTTGCTTACTTTAGATTCTTAATTCAGGCCACTTTTCATGAAAATACTCGTTATTCGGTTTTCTTCTATTGGCGATATCGTGCTTACAACACCTATCTTACGTTGTATCAAAACCCAAATGCCCCATGCCCAAATACATTATTTGACCAAAACAAAGTTTCAAACTGTATTGATTGGAAATCCTTACATCGATCAATTGCATTTACTTGAAGGTGATATACAGCCAGTGGTCTTAAATTTACTGAAAGAAAAATTTGATGTAGTTATAGATTTGCACAATAATCTTCGAACAAGATACGTCAAAGCCTTGTTGAGACAAGCGTTTGATAGTCGTGTGGAAACATATACTGTCAATAAACTCAATTTTAAAAAGTGGTTGTTGACTAAGTTTAAAATCAATCTTTTACCTGATAAAAGTATTGTAGAACGGTATTTTGACACCGTGAAAAAATTAGGAATTAAAAACGACGGACAAGGTCTTGACTATGTAGTACCAACAGAAGAGGAAATCAAAAAGGATGATTTGCCTATGAGTCATTCGCTGGGATTTGTAGCTTGTTCTATTGGAGGTCAACATGCAACTAAAAAAATGCCTTTGCAGCAATGGCAAAAATTGTGCGAATCGTTGGCATTCCCGATAGTCTTGTTAGGCGGTCCTGAAGACGCCGAATTTGCAACTGAATTGTGTAACATAGATCCAATAAAAATTTACAATGCTTGCGGTAAATTTTCATTGAATGAAAGTGCAGACATCATCAAAAGAGCACGCTTTGTTATTTCGCACGATACAGGTTTAATGCATATTGCAGCTGCATTTAAAAAACCTATTATTTCTATTTGGGGAAATACAGTACCCGAATTGGGCATGTTCCCTTATTACGGATACAACAACTTAAGTTCGAATATTGCCCCCAATAGTTATATCATAGAAAATAAACAAATCAAATGTAGACCATGTAGCAAAATAGGTTATAATGCATGTCCTAAAAAACATTTCAACTGTATGAATCAAATAGATATACAACAGATTGTAAACATTTCAAATCAACTGATTAAAGCAGCAAAATAAAGGTATTGGAAAATTATACACCATTGAATCCGTCGCCTTTCAATAGTCCATTTGGACTCAATTGGGAATTTGAGCAAGATGAGTTGTTGCAGGATAAGCATCCAAGGCTCATTAAAGATGAAACTAAAACTGTTTTTTCAGCTGCTGATAAACCAATGCATTGGCTAATAGAAGGAGAGAACGCTTTGTCACTAAGGGCGTTGAAACAATTGTATGCTAATCAAGTTGATTTAATCTATATCGATCCGCCATACAATACTGGTTTTAAACAAGATCAAGAAGGCTTTAATTACCACGATGCAAGACGAGAAATGCATCATGAATACTCGCATTCGTCATGGTTGAATTTCATGTATGAGAGGCTCAATTTGGCACATTCGTTGATGTCCGAAACTGGATTCCTTTTTATTTCAATCGATGAAAATGAATTTGCTCATCTTAAACTGCTTTGCGATCAGTTGTTTGGCGAAAAGAATTTTGTCAATTATTTAGTTTGGAAAAAAAGAAGCACTGGCGGTCAAGTACGTGATGGTTCTATCATTACGCAAACGGAATTTGTTTTTATTTATGCCAAAAATAAAGCAAAAGGGAAATTGAATAAATTGCCAAACGAAAGAGCAGGAAATCATAAATGGCGCGATTTCAGAAAGTCGGGTGGACAGTGGCAACAACGTTACAGACCTAAGCAACATTTTCCATTCTATTGGGATGAAGCTACTGGGAAATTATTATTAGAACGAACTGCGCCTAATCAAATAGAAATCATACCGCAAGATGCCAAAGGTGAACCTGGTTTTTGGGAAAATGGAAAAGAAACTGCGGCTATTCGTCTTGCGAATGGAGAATTGAAAACCACAAAATCAAAATCAGGTCAGTATAAAATAGTGCAACTCGAAGTAGCGCAAGAAACCCAAAATGCGGGCAACTTTATTGATATACCATCCGTTCAAGGTAATAATGAAATCAAAGAGTTTGATTTGAGTTTTAACAACGTTAAACCATTGGGATTGTTGGAGCATATCATTGCTTTAGGTAGTCAGCCCAACGCATTGGTTTTAGATTTCTTTGCAGGTTCGGGTAGCACGGCACATGCCGTTATGAAAATGAATGCAACGTTGCAACATCAGCGTCGCTGTATACTTTGTACAAATAATGAATATGATTTGTGCCAATCTGTAACCTATCCGAGATTATCGCGAGCTATAACAGGGTATACCAATGCAAAGGGGAAAGTATTGCCAGCATTAGGAGAAAATTTAGTATTTTTTAAGGTTGAAATTTAATTGAGTTTATACTTTCGTTACCATAATTTTATCAATACGTTGCCCATCTTTATCGATGACTTCAAGTTCGTACTCATTAAATCTAAACTTCTCACCAATATTGGGCAAGGTATGGTTGATATGTATAAGCAAACCTGCAACAGTTGTGAATTTTGTATCAAAATCTTCATTTAAATTCAAATCGAAATACTTAACAAAATCAATAATAGCGTATTGACCATCCACTAACCAACTATTTTCATCTCGTTGTGTAATTTGGTACTCGTCTTGATCGTTTTCGGTAACATCACCGACAAGAGCATCCACAACATCATCCATGGTTACGATACCAATAGTGGTGCCGTATTCGTCTACAACGATACCATAATGCATTTTAGCTTCTTTGAATATTTCTAAAACTTTATACGCATATGTATTTTCGTTGAGGAATATCGGCGTTTTGATATAATCTTTGATATTAAATTGCGCTTCCGTTTTAGGTGAAAATAAATCCTTCAACAACACAATACCAATGACATTATCCAAATCGTTGTTTTTGCAAACTGGATAAGCCGAATGTTTTTCAGTATTAATTTTTTCTCGAATTTGTTCCCACGTATCATCTGTGGTAAAATAGACCATTTCACTTCGATGTGTAAAAAGGGAGTTGACTTTTCTATCGCCCAATTCAAAAACCCGTTCTACGATGCTTTGTTCGATGTCTTGAATTTCGCCACCTTCAGCGCTTTCTTTGATAATCGATTTGATTTCTTCTTCAGACACTTTGCTGTCTGTTGTTTTTTTGATGCCCATTAAACTGAGCATGATATCGTTTGTTGATGTCAAAAGCCAAACAAATGGAGACGTAATCACCGACAGAATTTTCATGGGTTGTGCCAAGGCTATTGCGATAGGTTCTGGAAAAGTCATGCCAAGTCGTTTCGGTAGAAGCTCGCCAAATACTATGGATAAAAATGTAATAAATAGAACAATTACACCGACTGATATATCATGAGCATATGGTGCAAGTGCTTCAAATTTTGATAAAAATAGAGATACATCGTTGGTTAAGTTTTCACCACTATAAACCCCCAATAAAATTCCAATTAAAGTAATGCCAATTTGTACAGTCGAAAAAAACTTGGTTGGATTTTCTGACAAATCAAGTGCTGTTTTGGCACCTTTGCTTCCTCTCTTTTTAGCATTTTCAAGTTTGAATTTTCGAGATGAAACCAGCGACATTTCAGACATCGAAAACACACCATTTAACAACACCAAAATTAAAATAATTACAATTTCCATATGAGAGAATCTTTGAAACATAAACGTCTTGAACAAAAAAGCCGTTAAATGATTACTGCCAAAGATAGCATATTCAGAAATGAAAACCAATAAGTCTAAAACGAGTAGCTAAACGGCTACCTCACCTTTGATATGGGGGTGAAATTGATAATTTTCTAATGTAAAATCTTCAAATATAAAATCTTCAATATTTTTTCTGTCAGGATTGATGCTCATGTTTGGCAAAGGGTAAGGGGTTCTACTCAATTGCAATTTGACTTGTTCAAGATGATTATTGTAAATATGGACGTCGCCAAAGGTATGGACAAAATCTCCTAAGCCTAAATCACATACTTGTGCTATCATCATAGTCAGTAAAGCATATGAAGAGATATTAAACGGAACGCCCAAAAACACATCTGCGCTACGTTGATAAAGCTGACAACTCAATTTTCCATCGGCTACATAGAATTGAAACAATGAGTGGCATGGCATTAAAGCCATATCTTTTAATTCTGCAACATTCCAAGCGCTTATAATCATGCGTCGACTGTCTGGATTTGTTTTGAGTTGCTTAATAATATCCATCAATTGATCGTAGGTTTCGCCATTGGCACCTGTCCAACTGCGCCATTGTTTACCATACACTGGACCAAGGTCGCCGTCTGGTCTTGCCCATTCATCCCATATTTTGACGCCATTATCTTGAAGGTATTTCACATTTGTATCTCCTTTGATAAACCACAGCAATTCATAAATGATAGATTTTAAATGCAGTTTCTTGGTTGTAACCATTGGGAAACCTTCATTGAGATTAAATCGCATTTGGTATCCAAAATGACTGATTGTACCTGTGCCAGTTCGATCACTTTTTTGGGTTCCATGGTCTAAGATATGTTGCAGAAGTTGATGATATTGTTGCATGTAGCAAAGCTAAAACAATTCGATTAGTAGGCAATACGACTTGGGTTGTTGTGGAAAATTAAAATCCTTTTTGTTTACAACTTATACCCAAATTACGCAATAGACTTTGACGAAGGCAAAGGATAGTGCGTTAGTTGGGTTTACCCCGACTTAGAGCTTGTTTTTGTACTTATCAAAAGTACATAAATACAAGCTCTTAGTCGTTTATGCATTTCTAATGCGTAATCTGGGTTTGGCATCCATCTATTTTTTTGTTGATGGCATAACCCAATGTGACTGATAATTGACGATGGAAGAAATCGTAATAATGTCGATAACCCGCGCCGTATTCGTGAAAAATTGTTTTAAACGGTACAACCCCATAGCTCGATAAAAGGTCAACCGAAAATCTGTTTTTTTGGTAAGAGAATCCTAGTAAGAAGGGTGTATCTAACCTTGTACCATGTTTTGGATTGTTGATATTTATATTTAAACCAAACCCAGTATTGAACCTTAACAGTTTAAAGAATGTAAGGGAAATCATAGCGGGTATTTCAATATAGTTTAAATTGACTTTTCTAAAGGTATCTATAGGCGCATTATTGATATCGAAATACCTTTGTTGAGTTATAGGGTAGCTGATATTATATCCTTTCTGTGTAAAGTAAATTCCTGTTTTAAACTCAACTTTGTTAGATAAATGTACATTGAAACGTAAGCCAAAATTGTAGGTCGTTAATGGAGATAGTTGTTCAGATTCTGACTCATATTTTCCGTATGATTTAATTATCGTTCTACTCCACGCAGCGCCTCCAGCAATAGATACATCTACTTTTTGAGATGATACATGGTTAGAAATGAACAATAAAATTAGTATAAATAATTTTTTCATGATAGAACATTTAGTCTTGCAGTTCACTCAATTCTAGCCAGCGCAATTCTTTTTCTTCCAATAAGGCTATGATTTCGCCAATGCGATTTGAAGCAGTTTGAAGTTCGTCATATGCTATTGATGCATTGGACATTTTCAATTCCAAGTTTGCTTTCTCTTGCTCAAGATTTGGCATTTCAATTTCAAGTTGTTCAAACTCTCGTTTTTCTTTATAGCTTATTTTTCGCTTTTCGGTAGAGGCTGGTGTTGGAGTTGAAACAAACTGAGGTTTTGCTTCCTCCACACTTAAGGATGTATATTGTTTGCCACTATCAATATTATTAGATTTGTCAAGTTCTTTGATACGGTATTGTGTATAGTTTCCAGGGAAATCGTTGATAATACCTTCGCCTTCAAACACAAACAAATGATCGACGAGCTTGTCCATAAAATAACGATCATGACTTACGAGTAATATGCACCCTTGATAGTCTTGTAGAAATTCTTCTAAAATTTGTAAAGTTTGCAAATCCAAGTCATTGGTAGGTTCGTCCAAGACTAAGAAATTAGGATTTGTAAACAAAATCGATAATAACTGAAGTCGTCTTTTTTCTCCTCCACTGAGTTTGCTGAGGTAAGTATATTGTTGCTCAGAAGTAAACGCAAAACGTTCCAAAAATTTAGACGCGCTGAGTTTTGTGCCATCAGCCAATGGAAAAAATTCTGCAGTGTCTTTGACAAATTCTATTACACGTTTATCCTCTTTGTATTGTAATCCTTCCTGCGAGAAGTGACCGAATATCACAGTATCGCCATGGTTTATTTTGCCACTGTCAGGTTCCTGTTGTTGTAAAGCAATTTGTAAAAAAGTACTTTTTCCAACTCCATTTTTCCCAACAATACCAATGCGTTCGCCTCGTTTGAATGTATAATCAAACCCTTTTAAAATAGGTTTGTCTGGACCAAAGCTTTTGTACACCTTTTTCATTTCCAAAATCTTACCGCCCAAGCGAGTCATTTTCACTTGCAATTGTACATCCGAATCAGTATTTTTTTGTTTCACTCGATCTTCAATTTCTACAAAGGCATCCTGACGTGATTTTGATTTTGTAGTACGAGCTTTTGGTTGCTTGCGCATCCATTCCAATTCTTTTCTAAAGATATTTTTATCCTTCAATAATTCACTTGACTCGACTTCAATTCGATGTGCTTTTTGGGACAAGAAATAATCGTAATTACCTTTATGAATGAATACTTTTTCTTGATCAATTTCAATGATTTCATTGCATACAGCATCCAGAAAATATCGATCATGGGTTACCATCAACAAGGTTACTTTTTGAGCACTTAAAAAATCTTCGAGCCATTCGATCATACCCACATCAAGATGATTGGTCGGTTCATCCATGATGAGTAAACATTTCCCAGCAAACAATTGAGTTTCAATTAAGGCTTGCGCCAATGCGACACGCTTTTTTTGGCCACCACTTAAGGTGTTGACCGTTTGGTTTAAATTATGAATATTGAGTTTTGAAAGAATTTGTTGGAGCTCGTTTTCAAAATTCCAAGCATCGAGTTCCTCCATTTTGTTCAACAATTCTTGAAGTTGATCCGTATCTTCCGAGCCACTTTCCATATACGTTTCGTAGGCTTTGACTACAGTTACAATTTCATTTTTCATAGAAAGGATATTGTCCCAGATGGATTTTTCGCCTTCAAACTCATTTTCTTGATGAAGCATGACCAATTTGATATCCTTGTGCACCCACACTGTGCCAGAATCGGGGTGGTCTTTACCTGTAAGGATATTAAGTAAAGTTGACTTTCCAAAGCCATTCCGAGCTATCAACGCAATTTTGTCACCTTCGCTAATGTGGAAGGTAATGTTTGAAAAAAGGTTTCTAACTCCGAATGATTTGGAGATGTTGTCAATACTGGCGTAGTGCATAGTGTCGTTCTAAAAATAAATAATGTTATGTGATTGTTTGATAGTGCATGCGAAAGTATCCATTACTTAATGGCTTTCTCTGCGGGCGCATTACCCTGTTGTAAGTCTTGGATTTGGATTACGTTTTCGGACATATTCCATTTGTTGCCATCCCAACTTAATCCGTCGTAAGTGCCGTCGGCAATGTAAGTGTAACGTTTGGCTGGATCGCCGATTTGCGATTCGCAATGGTCCATGATAATTTGATCTGTTTCCTTGTCGAAATTGAGGGATACTTTAGAGCCCTTTTGATATTCCAGTACAAAACGATTGGTATTTCGTCGTTTCCCACGTTCGATTACGTTAAACAAAGGAGCGCCAAATTGAGGTTGACCTATAGAATTGAATCCAAATGCTTCAACTATTTTACGATCACTATTGAGCGAACCGCCATTCCAGCCAATTAAAAAATAAAGTTTTTGACTGCCAAATTCGCGCATAATAATGTTGTAGTATAAACAACCATACCAACGGCTGCCACTAAATGTAGAATCTTCAACGCCACGAACTATTTTGTCGGAGGCGTCTACAAGAGGTTGTACTGAGCCATCTTGTAATTGGATAACACCATAATAGCGACCCAAATCATTGGATTGAACGATTTCCCAGTTGTATATTTTAAAAGCATTGTCTGGCGATGTAAGTATATTGATTTTGTTGATTAATTTTTTATTTGGGTGGTTAAAGCTATTGGCCGTTTTTAAAAATCGTTTCATTGTTTTGATAAACTGGGCATTGCCTTCTGCCCTGTATTCGGGCACAGGCGAAGCATACATGCTATCTGCATAGTAAACCAATGAGTCTTCAAGTATTTCTAGTTCGGTTAATTTGCTAATATCTTGATCATGAATGGGTTTGAGCGCATTGGAGGTATTTTCGGATTCTTGCGCTATTGCTCTATTGCCAATACAGCAACAAAAAACGAAAAGAGTGGCATAGAATAATCTCATAAGGTCAAATTTACTTTAATTTTTACTGAAATCCATTTTTCAAATACAATGAGATGTTAAAAACAAAAATTAGGCCTAAAAAAAACCACCTCTTGAGGTGGTTTAAATATAATTTTATTTGAGATTTTAAGCTTTATCGCCACCAAATAAACCTTTGATTTTCCCAAAGGCATCTTTAGCCATTTCTTCTGCTTTGTCAGCTGCTTCAGATAATTTTTCTTTAGCATCGCCTGCAAAATCTTCAATTTTGTCTTTTGCTTCACCAGCAAAATCTTCTAATTTTTCTTTTGTAGCTTCAGCGAAATCTTCCGCTTTGTCTTTATAGCTTTGTTCTGGCATTTGACCTTGTGCACCCGAAAACATAGCATCTACATTGTTTGCTAAGGCTGGGGGAAGTTTAGATTTTACAAATTCCATAACGGTGGTCATTGTTTTTTGAGCTTGTTCAGCATTTAAGCCTACTTCGTTCATGAGTTTGTTCAGTAATTCTTGCATGACTTTAAATTTTTATATTGCAAAAGTAAGATTTATTTATGAAACATGATGATATTCAAGTTATGACTTGATTAAAAAAAGAGTACATACTTTGTTTAATCTTGAATTGACTTTATATGAAATGAAAACTATAAACGGACTTCGAAATAACAAATCAAATCATATCTTTGCGGCCTTATGGCTACTGAACAAAACAAATTACCCGAGATTATTTCTCATTGTAAAGAATATGGATTTATTTTTCCTTCAAGCGAAATCTACGACGGCTTAAGTGCGGTGTATGACTATGGTCAATGGGGTGTGGAATTAAAGAAAAACATCAAAGATCTTTGGTGGAAATCCATAGTATACATGAATGAAAATATTGTGGGTATTGATTCTGCTATATTTATGCATCCTACTATTTGGAAGGCCAGTGGACATGTTGACAATTTTAGCGATCCGATGATAGATAATTTGGACAGTAAAAAACGATATCGTGTTGACCATTTGATTGAAGGGCATTGTGAAAGTTTGGCTGAAAGCAACAAGCCATTAGCAGAAAAGTTATTGTTAAGCATGGATGCTTTATTGGCTTCTGATGATTTTGTAGGTTTGAAAAAAATTATCATTGATAATCAAATGAAATGTGCTGTAAGTGGCACTTGTAACTGGACAGATGTTCGTCAGTTTAACTTAATGTTTAGTACCCAATTGGGATCTGTAGCCGAAGAGAGTGATACGATTTATTTACGACCTGAAACTGCACAAGGTATTTTTGTCAATTTCTTGAATGTACAAAAAACGGGTCGTATGAAAATACCTTTTGGTATTGCTCAAATAGGTAAAGCGTTTAGAAACGAAATTGTAGCGCGTGGATTTATTTTCCGTATGCGAGAATTTGAACAAATGGAAATGCAATTTTTTGTTCGTCCTGGAACACAGAAAGAATGGTATGAACATTGGAAACAAACTCGAATGCAATGGCATATGGATATTTTTGGAGAGGATAAAAAGGAGGCTTATCGCTTTCATGATCATGTAAAATTGGCACATTACGCAGATGCTGCTTGCGATATTGAATTTGATTTCCCAATGGGTTTCAAAGAAGTAGAGGGTATCCATTCTCGTACTGATTTTGATTTAACGCAACATCAATTGTATAGCAAAAAGAAAATGCAATACTTTGACAATGATATTGACGAAACAACTGGAAAACCTTATGGTAACTATATTCCCTATGTTGTTGAAACTTCCATTGGTTTGGACAGAACGATATTAATGGCATTGACGCATGCATATTGCGAAGAAGATTTAAGCACAGCAGAAAAGCAAGATTCTCGTGTGTTGTTGAAATTTCCTATCAAAATTGCGCCAATTAAATTAGCTGTTTTCCCATTGATGAAAAAAGATGGTTTAGCAGAAATAGCCAAAGAGTTGATGAAAGAATGCCGTGATAGTTTCTTGTGTTTTTATGAAGAAAAAGATGCAATAGGTAAACGTTACAGACGAATGGATGCATTAGGAACGCCTTTTTGTGTAACTATAGATCATCAAACAAAAGAAGATGGAACTGTTACCATTCGTTACAGAGATAGTATGGAACAAGAACGTGTAAAAATGAGCGACGTGAAAGACATAGTGCTCAAAGCATTACATGCTTAATGTCAAGAAGTATAATTTTAAGCAATCCTTAGCGTCCCCATTCTGATGGATTCTCGCGCCATTGTTTGAGCAGGTCTACATCGTTTTCGGTAATAATATTTTTCAATACAGCTACTTCTATCAGTGAATTATAATTGCTGAGGCTAAGTGTTTTGATGCCAGCATCACCAAAAACTTGTTCTGCTAGTTGAAAACCATACGTAAAGACACTAGTTAAACCGATCACATCACCACCAGCAGCTTGAATTGCAACAACAGCTTCCATACTGCTTTTGCCAGTACTGATTAAATCTTCTATAACAACCACTTTTTGGCCTGCTTCTAAAACGCCTTCAATTTGGTTGCCCATACCATGTTCTTTGGGTTTAGAGCGAACATAAATGAATGGTAAACTCAACAAATCAGCTATTAAAGCGCCATGTGGAATGCCAGCTGTAGCAACACCTGCTATCACTTGAGCATCAGGGAATTCGGAGAAAACCGCATTGGTCATTTCACTTTTGATAAAATCTCTTACGTGAGGATAAGATAATATTTTACGATTATCGCAGTATATTGGACTTTTCCAACCACTTGCCCATGTAAAAGGATTTTGAGGATTTAATTTTACTGCATTAATTTGTAGTAATTTTTCAGCTACAGCTAATTCGCGCTTCATCATGCTACAAACCTACACTTAGAAAACATAATATACAAATTCTCAGATATGATAAAAATTAACTTCAACGAAAAAAGGATATTTCTAACCGAAGATGCATTGTCATTTTTGGCAGAAAAGAATTTGAAAAATGCCCATATCATATTTAATATGAATGCAGCTAAATTGGTCAATTTTATAGATGAAATTCAAGTTTCAGATATACAAGATATTATCATTGAGGGTAGTCCTGCTGAGCTATTACAATTGTTTCAAGATGAATTGGTACCCATAACAGCTGCTGGAGGATTAGTGGTCAATCCGAGTAATGAAATTTTATTTATTTATCGTCGTAAAAGATGGGATTTGCCTAAAGGAAAGTTGGATCCCGGGGAGTCAATTGAAGAATGTGCTATCCGTGAAGTCCATGAGGAAACAGGTATAAGCATACTCAAGATAGTTAAGCCCTTGTTGACGACTTATCATATTTATGTAGAAAATAGAATTGTATTTAAAACAACGTATTGGTATCTGATGCATGCCGAGCATGAAAAGCTTAATCCTCAATTAGAAGAGGGTATTACTAAAGCAGTATGGGTACATCGTAATAATATTCAATTACAATTGCAAAAAACATACGATTCGATATTAGATTTATTTGAAGAGATGAAATAAAAAAAGCCCATCTTTAGATGAGCCATGTGATAAAAAAAGTCACAAAAATAACCTACTAGAATAAATGTATTAATAACTTGAATATCAATTCTTTAAAAATGAATATATGGATGTTTTGAATGAGTATTCCGCTGTTATTATTGAGAATTTAGTTATCTCAATTGAATTGAAAATTAGCCCCTCATTTTTTGAAATAAAAAAGCCCATCTTTCGATGGGCTATGTGATAAAAAGTCACAAAAATAACCTACTGACACAAATGTAGCTAGAGGTTGAATACAAAAATTTGAAAATGAGTATTAGGTTGTTTTGAATGAGTATTCAGTTGTTTATGTTGAGAATTTAGTTCTCTCAATTGATTTGAAAATTGCACCTTCTTTTTTAAGTTAAGTCATAAAAAAAGCCCATCTTTCGATGGGCCTGTGATTGAAAAAGTCACATAAATAACCTACTGAGACCAAATGTATAGCGTGTTGACATTTGTGTATCCTGTAAATGAGTATGTAGTTGTTTTGAATGAGTATTAGGTTGTTTTGAATGAGAATTTTGTTGAATTTAAAGTTCAACCATTTATAAAATTGGGATAAAAAAAGCCCATCTTTCGATGGGCCTCTGATTAAAAAAGTCACATAAATAACCTACTGATAACAAATGTATAGCGTGTTGACATTTGTGTATCCTGTAAATGAGTATGTAGTTGTTTTGAATGAGTATTAGGTTGTTTTGAATGAGAATTTTGCTCAATTTAAAATTTAACTTTTTTTTATATGGGCAAAAAAAAACCCATCTTTCGATGGGCCTGTGATTGAAAAAGTCACATAAATAACCTACTGAGAGCAAATATAGAGCTAGAGCTTCTTTTTTTGCCTAGTAAATGAGTAAATTGCATGTTTGAATGAGTATTTGGTAATTTTCATAGAGAATTTGATAAAATATGAATGATTTTAAAAGTATAAAAAGTTGGAGTGCCGAGGATAGACCTAGAGAAAAATTAGCACAAAAAGGTCCAAGTGCGCTTACCAATGCCGAATTATTAGCTATTTTGCTCAATACAGGTACAACACAAAAAAGTGCCATAGATATAGCAAAAGAAATTATGCTGCTAGGAAATGATAATTTACTTGAATTAGGTAAATTATCTGTCTATGATATACAAAAAGTAAAAGGCATTGGTGAAAAGAAAGCAATTACCGTCATAGCTGCATTGGAATTAGGTAAGCGTCGACAACTGGCTTCAGCACTCGAAAAACCAAAAATATCTATAAGTCGTGATATTTTCAATTTGCTGAATTCTTATTTTTTGGACAAACCTATTGAAGAGTTTTATGTTGTGTTTTTAAACCAAGGGCATCGAGTATTAGGCATAGAACTCATTAGTAAAGGCGGCATGACCTCAACAGTGGTTGACATACGCATTATTTTCAAACGGGCATTGGAAGTTGCAGGTACCGCAAGACTGGTTTTAGCCCATAATCATCCATCTGGGAATTTGTCGCCTAGTGAAGCAGATAGAGTCTTGACGCAACGCATCAAAGATGCTGGTAAACTATTGGATATAAATTTACTTGACCATGTCATCTTAGCTGAAAATGGGTATTATAGCTTTGCAGATGAAGGTATTTTATAGCATTAAGCTACCGCCAATTTCTAGTAGTGTCAGGTCGATGTTTTTGGCTTTAAAAGCAGCAATAGCATCTTGATGATCAATTTTAATGTATCCAAATGTATCGTAATGTACACCTATAACTTTAGATGCTTGCGCAAACTCTGCAACTCGAATGGCATCTTCAATACCCATTGTAAAATTATCACCTAAGGGTAAAACTGCAAATTTTAATTTCGCCCATAAAGGGATTAATTGCATATCCATCGTTAATGATGTGTCGCCACTAAAATAAAATGATTCACCTTCTGCAAATATGATAAAACCCATAGGATTGCCGCCGTAGCTACCATCTGGCAAACTGCTGCTATGTTGGGCTGCAGTACATTTCACCGTAAAGTCGTCGAAGGTCCATTGTCCACCGGTATTCATAGGATGTGTATTGGTAACTCCTTTTGCATTGAGCCATTCATGGATTTCCCAATTACAGACTACTTTAGAGCCATTTCGAAGCGCAATAGATTCGCAATCTAAGATATGGTCGGCATGGCCATGTGACAATAAAATATAATCGGCTTTGATGTTGTCAATTTGAATGTGTTTGGCTAATTCATTGCCCGAGATAAACGGGTCAAACAAGATTGTTTTACCATTAGTTTCGATACTAAAACATGAATGACCGTAATATGTAAATTTCATATGTTATAAGATTATTGGAAAGCAAAATTAATTGATTTATCTCATAATTATTTCTTTCTTTCGTCTACTTCAATTGCATCTTGCATCCATTCGTCTAACAATAAGTCGTTTATATCGTTCATTGAATTAAAGATAAATCCCAACACCAGTTTTCGTCCTCTACTGTCGAGTATTCCTGATTCGTTTTTCATTTCATTACCTCGAATAAATGCAAGTTCGATCGACTTTTTTTTGTGTATATTGATATAGCAAACCCATTTGTTTCGATAATAAAAGGGTATTTTATAGGCTAGTTTGCAAGTAATACCTTCGTAGGATAATATAAATGAATGAAGAAATAGAGCGGTTTCTCGTAGGTTGGCATCTTGAATGGAGTAGATATAGTCTTCGGGAGTATGCATGATTTAAAAATAATAGTTTTAAGTTGTTTTGCATATTTCGACATATATTTACTTTGTAAATCCAATCTGTACATGTTAAAAAGGTGGCTCTTGCTTTGTTTGATTTTTTTCGCTATGGAAGCGCAAAGCCAATCGTATTTATTTTTTAATTCGATTGATTCAAATAAAATCTACACCGGGTTTGAAGCAAATATTGAACTGAAACTTAAATTACATAATACGTCTGGAAATATTAAACGGTATCAATGGAAACGAACTGATTTGTGTACTTTACCTAGCGGATGGAGTGCATATGTTTGTGACTGCGATCAATGCTATTCGAGTACATACTATCAAAGCGATACGAATGGGTCAGTTGTTGATTCATGTAATGTTCTATTTGCCTATCTGTTTGATTTTGGCGCCGCTTTAGGTACTCACACCGCAAAATTAGAAATCACAGATCCCAATAATATATCTGCAAACCCTAATTCAATATTACTTTCAATTAATAACGGATGTGTAACCTCAACCGGTGTTATTCGTAACAGCTCAATGGTTTCAATTTTTCCTATACCTGCAGAACATGAAATTACAGTACAAGGGTTGATCCAAAGTGATTTTGCATCTGTCGAATTGCTGTCAATTTATGGCCAATTGATAGAAAAAAAGAAATTACTGAATGGTCAGCATGACATAAAATTTGACTTAAACGATTTGTCAACAGGGATTTATATTATTGTTTTGAAAAATGAACATAACAATTTCATGCAATCCTTTAAAATTGAAAAAAGATAATAGAAGCTATTGGAAACTAAATTAAATAAAGTAGAATCATTTGCGAACTCAACTCGATTAAAGCGTTTTATTTCGATACCACACAAATACTGGCGTTTAGTAGTAACGAGGTATTTAAAAAGTTCAACTCATGGTGTATTGACAAAAACGAAAACATTCTGGGGCGATGATTTTTCGGTATTGCTTCCAGCATCTAATGATATCTTTTTATCTGGAGGTAAAACACATGATTCAGAAATTAGGTTGTGCAAATACATGATCAAACATTTAAAACAAAACGATACTGTATTTGATATTGGAGCTCATTTCGGTTTTTTTACTTTGTTGATGTCCAATTTAGTATCCAAAGGTCAAGTTCATTCTTTTGAAGCATCAACTAATAATTTTGCCATACTCAAACGCAATACGGAACAGAAAAAAAACATTTCAATCAATCATGTGGCTATAAGTGATTCGAGTGAACCGATTAGG
>JBILCF010000150.1:0-7267 GCA_044353325.1 Chitinophagaceae bacterium
TCATGATGTCAGAACTTTTTGGTTAGTACAAAGGTAAACTTCTCAGTTGGTATTATCTTTTTTTTACTGTTTCATTTATGTTAAACTTAATTTTGCATTTTAACAAAATAAGCTCAAAAATCAATTTTCAAACGCTAAATATGGACTTTTTACATGAAAAGCTTAAAAATCAGTTAGTTTTTAACATATTAATAAAAAAATTAATGTTTAAAATAGCTTTTTAAAATAGAAGCTTTATCTTTATTCATTTTGAGTCTTTTGTTTATAACTTTTAGTTGAGGAGGAAGCGAATTTTCCTAATTTCGACGTCCCAACATTTTTTAACATGAAGTTTTCGCATTTACACAATCATACCCAATATTCGCTTTTAGATGGTGCAAGTAGTATAAAAAAACTGTACAAAAAAGCCATAGCTGATAATATGCCTGCAATGGCTATTACTGATCATGGTAATATGTTTGGCGTATTTGATTTTGTCAAAGAAGCTAAAAAGTATAAAGACGAAAACGGTAATTTATTGGTCAAACCCATTGTAGGTTGCGAATTTTATGTGGTAGAAGATCGAACAAAACAGCAATTTACAAAGGAGCAAAAAGATGTACGCTACCATCAATTGCTATTGGCTAAAAGTAAATTAGGGTATAAAAACTTAATTCGACTTTGTTCTTTAGGTTTTACTGAAGGTTTGTACAGTAAATACCCTCGTATAGATAAAGAACTGATTTTAAAATACCACGAAGGTCTTATCGCTACAACATGTTGTTTGGGGGCTTCCGTTCCTCGTACAATATTAAAAGATGGGGTAGAGGCTGGTGAAAAAGAATTTAAATGGTGGCTCGATATTTTTGGCGAAGACTATTATGTAGAATTGCAACGCCACGATATACCTGATCAAAATAAAGTCAATATTGAATTGGTGCGTTTGGCACGAAAATACAATGTCAAAATTATTGCAAGTAACGATTCGCACTATGTAGAAGAAGATGACAGTAATGCGCACGATATTCTGCTTTGTGTCAATACAGGCATGAAACAGTCAGTGGAAAAAATGAAAGATTTTGGCGAGGAAGACGATTCAAGCGATCATAAAAAACGTTTTGCTTTTTACAATAATCAATTCTTTTTTAAGTCTACAGAGCAAATGACTGAGTTGTTTTCCGACTTACCTGAAGCCATTGACAATACTAATGAAATTGTAGATAAAGTAGAATTAATTAGCGTAACCAATGATTTATTGTTACCCAATTTTCCCGTGCCACCGCCTTTTAAAACTCAAGAAGATTATCTGGAGTTTTTAACCTATGAAGGTGCCAAAGCCCGATACACAATATTTTCTCCTGAACTTGATGAAAGGCTTAAGTTTGAACTTGGTGTTATCCGTAAAATGGGATTTGCAGGGTACTTTTTAATCGTATCGGATATTATTATTTCATCCAAAAAAATGGGTGTTGTCGTAGGACCAGGACGTGGTTCTGCTGCAGGTTCAGTGGTTGCATATTGTATCGGGATTACTACCATTGATCCCATGAAATATAATTTGCTATTTGAACGGTTCCTAAATCCTGAACGTGCAAGTATGCCCGATATTGACACGGATTTTGATGATATTGGTAGAGGTAAAGTTGTAGAATATATTGTAGAAAAATATGGCCGAAACCAAGTGGCGCAAATCATTACTTATGGTACAATGGCTGCGAAAAGTAGTATCAAAGATGTCGCTAGGGTTATGGATTTGCCATTGGATGAAAGTAATATGCTGGCCAAACTGATTCCAGATAGACCAGGTACTTCTCTCTACGATTCCTTACATGTAACTGAAACTGAATTGAAAAAGCGGGAAAATGTGCAGGCGGAAGAGATTCAGAACATCATGAAATTGCAGGAGTATTACAATACACCTGATTTGAAAGGAACGATTCTGCACGAAGCAGAAAAGTTGGAAGGCACTGTAAGAAATACAGGTATTCATGCAGCTGGAATTATCATAGGCCCAAAGGATTTGATGGAAATTATGCCACTGTGCAAGCAAAAAGATGCTGATTTATATGTAACCCAGTTTTCTGGCAATGTCGTAGAAGAAGCTGGAGCGATCAAAATAGATATCCTTGGGTTAAGCAATTTAAGTATTATACGAGATGCTTTGATATTAATTAAAGAAAATCACGACATAGATTTAGATATTGAAAAAATTCCGTTGGATGACGAGCCTACGTTTAGCCTCTATCAACGTGGTGATACAGAGGGAACATTTCAATTTGCATCTCCTGGTATGAAAAAGTACTTGAAGGAGTTGCAACCTACCAATCTGGAAGATTTAATCGCCATGAATGCCTTGTACAGACCTGGACCTATTGAGTATATCCCCGATTTTATTGAACGGAAACATGGTCGTAAGGAAATTGTATATGATTTGCCAGAAATGGAAGAGCATCTGAAAGAGACTTATGGTGTAACAGTTTATCAGGAACAAGTTATGCTTTTGTCCCAAAAACTTGCCAACTTCTCGAAAGGTGATGCCGATATTTTGCGAAAAGCGATGGGTAAAAAACAAATTGAGGTTTTGAATAAAATGAAAGCCAAATATTTGGAAGGATGTAAGGTCAATAATCATCCATTGGATAAATGCGAAAAAGTTTGGACCGATTGGGAGAAGTTTGCACAATACGCCTTCAATAAATCACACTCAACATGTTATGCTTATTTAGCATACCAAACGGCCTATCTCAAAGCGAATTATACACCAGAGTACATGGCTGCATTACTCAATTCACAAGGTAATATTGAAGATATCTCCAAGTATATGAAAGAGTGTCAGCGACTTGGATTAGATGTATTGGGTCCTGATATCAACGAATCCCTCAAAGGCTTTAGTGTGAATATGAACGGTGTAATTCGATTTGGAATGGGGGCTATTAAGGGTGTAGGTGAAGCAGCCGTAGAAGATATAATCGCAGAACGAAAACGCAATGGTCCATTTGCAGATGTATTTGATTTGGCTCGAAGAGCAAACTCAAGAACCGTGAATAAAAAGACACTTGAAAGTCTTGTCATGGCTGGCGCTTTGGATTCTTTTGAAGGATTTCATAGAGCGCAATACGTGGTTGTTCCACCTAGTGAAACGATTACTAATCTTGAGAAAATTATCAAATACGGCCAAAGTGTATCTGCCAATTCTAATACGATGGTCAATAGCCTTTTTGGCGACGCCCAAATGCCCGAAATTGCATTGCCAAAAATATCTCTAGTGCCAGAATGGATATTATCCGAAAAACTAGAAAAGGAAAAAGATATGATTGGTATGTATATCAGTGCACATCCTTTAGATGGGTTTCAATTTGAGTTTGATCATTATAATTTTACACCTTTAGCTAATCTTGAAGCAGAAAAAGGCCGACAAAGACCTTTGCGTATAGCGGGTTATCTCACTTCAGTTCAACATTTGATGTCTAAGAAAGGGACTATGTTTGGTCGATTTAAAATTATAGACTTTAGTGGTGAATTTGAGTTTATGATATTTAAGGATGATTATATTAAATTCAAGGATATGATCGTATCTGACAATAAAGTTATGATTAATGGTCAATTTCAAAGTCGATGGGGAAGCGAAACCGATTTCGAATTTAAAATCCAAAGTATGATGTTGCTCGAAAACGTCAAAAAAACGCTGACGAAACGGCTGAGTATGGAAGTCGCATTAGACAAATTAGACGATGCATTTGTGTCTATCATTAAAAAATATGCCGAAAAGTCAGGTAGTACTGAGCTTGGTATTAAAGTTGTAGACAGAACAACCAGTGAAGTGGTTCGTTTGTATACACCTTATAAGAAAGTAGAACTTAGCGATGGTTTCATCGAAGAGTTAACAAAATTGAATGGTATTGTGTATAATGTAATCACCATCTAAAAAGAATAAAAATTAATTTTACAACGTAAATATCTAAAATCAAATAAAATGGCATTAACAATCACAGACAGTAACTTCGAAGCAGAAGTACTACAAAACAACAAATTAAACGTATTGGATTTTTGGGCAGAATGGTGTGGACCATGTAAAGCTTTAGGACCAACCATTGATGCTTTAGCTACAGAGTATGAAGGAAGAGTCAATATAGGTAAAGTGAATACAGATGAAAATGCTGAACTTTCTGTAAAATTCGGTATCACAAGTATTCCATGTGTCATCTTTATCAAAGATGGTAAAGTTGTACACAAACAAGTAGGCGTAGTACCAAAAGCAGCACTCGAAAGCAAAATAGTTTCTTTAATGTAATTCTGGTTAGTAAGCGCAACCATAAGCCATGCCTAGTGCATGGCTTTTTTTGTGTAAATATGTTTTCAATGAAAAATGATATAGAATTAATATATTCGAGGTATTAAAATGGTACTATGAAATTTTCTGATTATTTAAAATCGATTCAGATTCTATCTATTGCTTTGCCTTTGGGTGTTTCGCTGTTTTTAGGTATATCCTATTACTTGGTTTTTACCAGTGGTAAATTTATTAAAGATGAAATCCAGTTTAAAGAAATCATGATGTATATATTATTCTTTATGGGAAGCGTAGGGTTTTATCTCAGCCATTTTATTTTTCAAAAAAAAATAAACCAAATACAAACTAGCAATGAAACTTTAAAATATAAATTAACTGCTTTTAGGTCAGCACATATCGTTCGTCTTGCAATGATAGAGGGGCCTGCTTTGTTGGCAATTGTTTGTTATTTACTTTTTGCAGACCAAAACTTATTATTATTTGCAGTAGCTTCAATAGGATTTATGGTTTATATTATTCCATCTAAAAGTACCCTTTTGCGTCATATAGGAGAAAGCGATGTAGATGATGATATAGAAGTAGCTTAAATTGACTTAAAGCACCAAAATTCCCAATACTTTTTCAGCCATAAACTCTCCTCCAGGATATTTAGCTGTATAATCTAAGTTAATCCAAACCTTACCATCATTGTCTATATGATAATTCAGACGCTTGTTTTTTGCCTCGTCAACAAACATTACTTTGCGTATCAATACATTGATATGTTCCATATCGTGTTCATTGCCAACATACATTTCTGGGTAAAGATGATGCGTTGTGAGTATCAATCGAGGCGTGCCTCCAATTGCTTTGATACAAGCAGCCATTAATGTAGAATGGTCGTCGCAATCGCCAGAAAGGAATTTTGTAGATTCGCTGGCTTTAGCATAATAATCACGTGATTTTGGATCGTTGATATAATTCCAACGTGTATTGATTTCTTTAAAAACAGCAAAACATTGTATCATTAATCGCTGAGGATTATTTTGTTGAATGTCTTTAAAATGTTTGTTGATAGCATAATGTGCAAAATCTCGTACGACAGGAGAATTGTAATTCATTGCTTTTCTCAATGGACGTTCATTTGGAAAAGGGGTAAATGTTTTTAAATTTATTTTTGCAGGAATAGGATCATAAATGACCGCATAAATCATGGCTTCATAATCTTTGTATAATTTTAAAAATCCATATTGGTTTTTTATTGAGCCGAAAGTGAGGAATGCTATGGATAAAATAAACAAGGGTAAAACAACTCCTTTGAAGTACTTTAATACAATATGCAAAAGGATAAAAATGATAACATAAATAAGGATTTTATCCAAAAAATAAGGCCAATTTAAATTGGGTATAATACGATAAACCCAAATAAACAAAGGGATTGTGAGTAATTTACTTACTATACTAACGATAATATTGACTATTGAATTTTTAAAAAAAGATTCACTAGTCGAAGTTTTTTTGTGTTGAGGTTCATTCATGTTTTCGAAATGTGATGCTTATTTTGTTTCTACATTCATGATGTCAGATTCGTAAATTGTTACACCTGCTGGCGCATTTAAAGCAAAGGCCAGCATAGACATAGCCACCCGACTAGCTTGTATAGCTTTATATCTTTTGGGTATCAAAAAATCGAGTAATACCATAACACGTTGTCCCATTTTTTCTATTGATCTTTTTTCACTTCGGTTGCCCAACAACATTGAGGGCCTAAATATTCCCAAATGCTTAAACTGAAGTTGTTGTAAGCCTTGTTCAACTTCACCTTTTACTCTATTGTAAAAAATGGAAGATGAAGCATTTGCACCGCCTGCTGTAACAATAGCAAAACAACTTGCACCATGATCGATAGCAACTTTTGCAAGCTGTAAGGGGTATTCTTTGTCTACTTTCGAAAAAGCTTCTTGGCTACCGGCTTTTGCTATGGTTGTACCAAGGCAACAAAATACATGATCGGGTTGTAGCTTTTCGAGAGACAGTTCATCGTAATTGACTATATGTTGATGTAGTTTTGGATGTATTAATGAAATTTTATGTCTAACAAGAATATGAACGCTCGCATAAGAGGGATGTGCCAACAATAATTGTACTAGTTCATTGCCTATTAATCCATTTGCTCCTGCTACAAGTGCTGTGTATTGTTCCATAATCGTATTTATGCAAATATACTTTGAATTCAAGTGAATACCATAAATGCAATTTGTATTGAAATGTTTTTTACTGGTTTAGTATAAATTGTTATGTGAAAGGTGTTGTTTATAATTATAATTTAGTATTTTATTACTTACTTTTCGAATTATAATTGCGATATTCGTTTATTAAACCAATTTAATTATGACTTTAGAAGAATTGCAATATCCAATTGGCCGATGTGAATACCCAACCGATTATACTCATGAATTACTGAAAAAATACATGTTGGACATAGAGGCATTTCCTAAACGGTTAGAATTAGAAGTTCAACATTTGACTGAATCTCAATTGCAAACACCTTATCGCGAAGGAGGGTGGACAATCAATCAAGTCATACATCATTGTGCAGATAGTCATATGAACTGTGTCCTTCGTTTGAAATTTGCTTTAACTGAGGATAATCCTACTATCAAACCTTATCAAGAAGCGCTTTGGGCTGAATGTGCAGATTATGAATTGCCTTTTAATAATTCAATTACTTTGTTGTTTTGTATTCATGAAAAAATCATGAAATTGATTTCATCACTTTCTCCTGAACAGTGGAAAAGAACCTATTATCATGCACAATATGATAGAACTTTTTCCGTTCAAGATGTAGTTTGTTTGTATGCATGGCATGGCAATCATCATTTGGCTCACATTACTTCACTCAAACAACGCATGAATTGGTAATTCTTTTAAGCAAAAATCAAAACAACAACAATATGAAATACATTTTCACAATACTTTGCTTAAGCTTATTGTTTTCTTGCTCAAATCGGAAAGTAA
>JBILCF010000151.1:0-7264 GCA_044353325.1 Chitinophagaceae bacterium
TGGTACTTGAAATGCATCATGTAATTGATAGTAAGCATGTGACAAAAAACTATATCCTTGTTCGACTTTTCTTAGAAGCTTTATCAGGTATTCCTATTTTCATTGCGTTTGATTTTTTTGTTCAAACAAAAAAGGCAGAATTAAGTAAACGAATCGGATTGTTTTTATTAGGGTTTTGTATTTTAGGATTACATTATTACTCCTTGACACCCGGTATGTTTGACACCGAAACCATATTTGTTTCACGCTATCTGATTTTCATTGCCTGTTTTCATCTGTTAATTTCTATCGTTACATTTTACCATACTCACGAAATACTTAGCTTTTGGCAATACAATTGCTTTTTGTTTATCCAATTTTTCAAATCAATTGGGTTTAGTATCAGTTTAATTATAGGTTTAGGAAGTGCTGTATGGGCTGTTGATAATTTATTCGGCATGCATTTTCACAACAATTATTACATTGACTTAATTGCTTTTATTGCAATTGTATTCAACACATTATTTTTTCTTGGTAATATACCTAGCAATTTTAAAACATTCAATCAACCTGTCCAATTCAAAAAAAGTATTGAATCCTTTTTACATTTTGTGATTCTACCCATAACAGGTATTTATTTGGTGATTTTGTATGTGTATATGTTCAAAATACTTTTAGAAAATAGAATTCCAAATGGGTGGATTTGTATACCAATTTTATTTTTTGCCATGTTAGGAATCCTTGCTTATGTGTTGATTTATCCCAAACGTGAAGAATCAAAATCGAACATTTTTACATTTTATTCAAGCTATTTTTTTTACACCTTATTACCATTGCTTACACTCTATTTTATTGCTATTATTCAACGTATACTTCCCTATGGCATTACTGAAGACAGATATTTGATATTAGTATTGGGCTTATGGTTGCTGGCTGTGACAGTTTATTTTATAGTTTCATCTAAAAAGAATATACAACTTATACCTATTAGCTTGTTTATTGCATTGTCCATGAGTGCTATCGGACCTTGGGGTATGTTTCAACTCAGTGGACAAAATCAAATGATGCGTCTTGAAAAAATATTAAGACGCAATCATTTGTTGATGAACAACAAATTAACAGCAGCGCCAAATCAAAAAATTTCATCTGAAGATGCCGCTAGCATTCGGTCTATTTTGTTATATTTTGGCAAGCGTGGCGAATTAAATCGAATACACAAATGGTTGGGTGAAACAGATCAAAAAGTACTTGAAAATGCAATTCATAACAATGAACTACATGTTTTAAATGCCATATTCATCAGCTCAGATTTAAAGCATGAAGATTCATATTATACAACGTATACCTTTATTCCAGATAAAAAAATGTTTGAAGAAACGCCCATGACATTAAAAGGTTATGATAAAATTGTTCATGTATCTTTTTTTGCTTCTGGCTTAATTGAAAGTGATACCAACCATGTTTATGCTATCGTGATCAATGATTCTATGTATGCCATTCAAGCAAAGGATACATTATTTAAAGTTGATTTTAGTCATATTAAAAAACAAGTATTAGCGTATAAGTTCAAATTGGACAGTATTTCGAATGCAAAAAAGCCTATCGATCAGTCTATCCAATTGATTTACGAACAATATCCAACTATTGAAATGCCAACTGACAGCATTCAAATTGAAACTAGCCAAGCAAAAGTGTATCTAAATGAGTTGAAACTAACGCTTGACCATAAGATGTATACGATTTCCCAATTTGATGCTTATGTCTTATTTAAAAACAAAGAATAATAAATTTAAACACAGATTTTCAATAAAAAAATCCGTAGAGAAAACTACGGATTTTTTTAAAATTTAATGTTTAATAAAATGAATTACTTCGAAAAGCTGTTTGCTATTTTAAATGCTTTTTCTTCACAGCTTCCACCATAAACAATGATTGCATAAAAGTTAGTTTCGCTTTCTGGATCCAATAAACCTTCAACGATTAAGGTTACACCGTCCTTAGTTACAACTGCATAGCAACCTTGTAATCCATTCAATTCTAAATCAGTTACAGTACCAATTTCACGAGCAGTATAACCCATTTCTGTACATAATTCTTTGACAGAAGTTTTTAAAGTTGCTGTTGTTAAAGAGGCATCTTTCCATGGAATAATTGATAAATGCAATAAATCGTTGCTCAATTTTGCTGTAAATTCTTCAGCTGTATTGGTTTGTACCTTAAAATCTGATGGGGCAGAAAACTTTACACCATAAGTTTTCCAATTCCAAGCTGTAAATGATTGTGCATTTGCACCCATTTGAATCATTGCTAATAAAGCAATCACCAAGAATAATTTGATTTTTTTGATA
This sequence comes from Chitinophagaceae bacterium, assembly GCA_044353325.1. GTDB lineage: Bacteria > Bacteroidota > Bacteroidia > Chitinophagales > Chitinophagaceae > OLB11. The sequence goes on from JBILCF010000151.1 coordinate 2,328, forward strand.
AGTTATTTAGTTGTTTAATATATCACAAATGTATTCATGGGATATTCTAATCCAAAGGAAATGTATGTTTATTTAAAAATCTTCTATTTATGAGAAAGTATCTTCTATTTGAGTATGTTATAAATCAAATTCTCAATGAGATTAAACAATGTACCTATTATATATTGTTTCGACCTTATATAAAATTTTATAAATAACTTAACGACTGAATGAATACCTTTAAATTCTATAAACAAAGTTGTATGTCTACAGTATTAACAATACAGAATATTAAAAAAAATTATGGCCCCATACAAGCACTCAAAGGTATTGAACTGAATGTACCTAAAAGCAGTGTTTACGGCATTTTAGGTCCAAACGGTAGTGGCAAAACTACACTATTAGGTATATTACTTGATGTACTTAAAGCCGACCAAGGAGAATATCAATGGAATGAATTTAATACCGCACAACAAGCACGACAACAAATAGGTTCCTTGTTAGAAACACCCAATTTTTACCATTACATGACAGCTGAGGATAATCTTAATATCGCAGCACAAATCAAACAACGTGGTTTTGACGATGTAGATAGAGTATTGAAACAAGTCAATTTATATGAACGTCGACATTCAAAGTTTTCGACTTTTTCGCTTGGAATGAAACAACGCTTAGCTATTGCATCTGCATTGTTAGGAAAACCATCTATTTTAGTACTGGACGAGCCTACCAATGGATTAGACCCAGTCGGTATAGCTGAAATACGTGAGCTCATCATCCAATTGAGTCACGAAGGTATGACGATCATCATCGCTAGTCATATGCTTGATGAAATAGAAAAAGTATGTACACATGTGGCTATACTCAAATTGGGCAACCTAATTATTGAAGGTTCTGTTGGCGAAGTCTTGAACGATGAAGATACAATCGAAATCAACGCTTCAAACCGTGAAAAACTGATAGATGTGTTGAAAAAATTTGATGGCATTAAAAGCATGAAACTTGAAAAAAACATTCAACTAACATTACATCCTAATCGAAACATTGAACAATTGAATCAATATTGTTTTGAACATGGTATTATCCTCAATCATATCATCCAACGCAAACGCAGTTTGGAAAGCAAATTCATGGAAATCACTCAATAATTTTTTTACCTAACAAAAAACAAAATTTATGTTATTACTTAAAATCGAATGGCTCAAACTAAAAAAATATACCACCTTTTGGGTGTTGACAGGCCTATTTTTGAGCCTATACATCCTTTGGAATATTGGTGCTAATAAAAGTATCGTGAGTATGGGCAGCGGTCCGGTCAATTTGATGTCATCCTCTTACTCTTTCCCCAATGTTTGGAGCAATATGGGGTTTATCTACAGTTGGTTTGTTTTCTTTTTATCTATACTGATGATCATTTCCATAAGCAACGAATTCTCGTTTAAAACACATCGTCAAAACATAATTGATGGTTTGGATAGACTCGATTTTTTGCATGGCAAAGCATATTTAATCCTTAGCATTTCACTTTTATCTACATTACTTTTTTTACTCTTGGGATTATTGTTCGGCATGTTCAATGGCGGCGGCAATCCTTTGCCACAAATTGAAAAAGTTGGGTATGTCTTTTTATATACCTTAAACTATTTGTCTTTCGCTGCTTTGATTGCATTTTTTATTAGACGTTCAGGTATGTCTATCGTTGCGTTGTTTGCTTATTTATTGTTCGAAACGATTTTGGTTAAATTGATCAATTGGAAATTTGACACCAATTATGGCAATTTATTTCCCCTTCAATCTTCTGATGAACTTTTACCATTACCTATTATGAAATCATTGAGTAGCATGGTTCCATCACAAACAGCTGATGTTCCAGTTATGATATACCTTTTTGCCAGTGTTTGCTACATTGCATTGTATTATATTGTACTTCGTAAAAAAATAATAACAACAGATTTGTAATTAATCTTTTAGCTTCAACTAGCTTTGCCTCAAACAATATACTGTGAAATCTAAATCAAAAAAAAATAGCCCTAAGGCAAGTGTCAAAGACAATAAACCAACCATCCTTATAACAAACGATGACGGAGTAACTGCACCAGGTATAGCTGCTTTGGTAGAAGTAGCAAAACAATACGGTCGTGTAGTGGTGGTAGCGCCAGATGCACCACAATCAGGTATGGGACATGCCATAACTATAGGCAAACCTTTGCGCTTAAATCAAGTTCATTTGTTTGGCGATATTGAAGCTTATCAATGTACTGGAACACCTGTTGACTGTGTCAAATTAGCGGTAGATAAGATTTTACAAAAAAAACCTGATTTCTGTTTTAGTGGAATCAATCATGGTTCTAATTCATCTATCAATGTAATTTATTCGGGTACGATGAGTGCTGCTATGGAAGCTTCTATTGAAAATATTCCTGCAGTCGGTTTTTCGTACATGGATTATAGTTTCGATGCAGACTTTACCTTGTCTATGCAAGTAGCCAATGATGTGATGCACAAAATGGTACATGGTGTCATTCCTCAAAAAGGTTTGTACAATGTCAATATTCCCAATATTGCTTTAAACAAATACAAAGGACTAAAACTATGCCGCCAAGCCAATGCCAAATGGAAAGAAAGCTTTGTGGAACGTACTGATCCTCATGGGAAAAAATATTATTGGCTTACAGGCGAATTTCAAAACTTAGATAAAGGTAAGGACACAGACGTTTGGGCTTTGGGCAAAAACTATGCATCTATTGTACCTATTCAGTACGACTTGACAGATTATGATTTGTTCAAATCAATAGAACTGTAAGTAAAACATTATTTTATTTTTCTTTTGAAAATAAATTATTGGCTTAATTGCGCATTTTCTGAAAGAAAAACATCTGTGCGATCTGTGGCTAAATCAGAATAAATCTGAGCTTTATGGCTTATGAATCGATTAATTCGTTGGCTTCGTAGGCGGTTTACCTCCTTGATGATTCGGCTTTTTATGTTGTGGCTTACGATGTTGACCTCCACCTCCAGGTTTGTGTCCTTGTGGTCTTGGGTTAAATCTTTTCACCATTGGTTTATATTCAGGTCCTTCGCCTATCTCAGCGGGTAATGGCGTTTTATCCACTACTTTTTCAATAAGTTGTTCTATTTCCGAAAACTTACGTTGCTCCTGCTCGTTGACAAATGTGTATGCAATACCTTTCGTTTCGGCACGTGCAGTTCGTCCTATACGGTGAACATAATCTTCGCCATCGTTGGGTACATCATAGTTGATAACCAAGTCTATATCTTCAATATCGATGCCACGCGATATGATATCAGTAGCGACCAATACAGGTAAACGTTTGTTTTTAAATGCCAACAAAACTTCTTCACGACCAGCTTGTTCCAAATCCGAATGGATTTCATCGGCAACGATACCCGAACGTTTAAGTTGTGCTGTAAGTTGTTTGACACTTTGCTTTTTAGAGCAAAAAACCACCACACTTTTAAAATGTTTGGGTTTGAGTAAATGAACAACTAATGGAATTTTTTGAGGTTCAAAAACAATAAACGCTTCTTGCTGTATACGATCTGGTGGTTTGGACAAACTGATATTGATTTCAGAGGGATTCTTCAATATTTTGCGCGCCAGCTCTCTAATTTTGGGCGGCATAGTAGCCGAAAACAAAAGATTTTGTCGTTCAGGTGCAATATGAGTGATAATCCTTAGAATATCTTCATTAAAACCCATGTCCAACATTCTGTCGGCTTCATCGAGTACCAAAAATTGTAATTTTTTTAAATTGACATAGCCCATATTGAGGTGCGAAATCATTTTGCCTGGTGTACAAATCACCACATCTACCCCATTCATCAAAGCTCTTTTTTCATCTACAAATGAGCCGCCATCGCCACCGCCATATACTGCAATCGAACTCACATCGGTAAAGTAAGACAAACCTTCCATATGTTGCGAAATTTGCACTGCAAGTTCGCGTGTCGGAACTATAATCATGGCACTGATATGATTGCTGTGTTTGTGCTTAATCAATTGATTAATCAATGGCAACAAGAATGCAGCTGTTTTTCCGGTGCCAGTTTGAGCCGAGGCTATTATATCTTTGCCTTGTAATATCAGGGGGATAACTTGTTCTTGTACAGGAGTAGCATTTTCGTAGCCACTTGAGGCTATGCCTTCCATCAGGCTGGATTCAAATCCAAATTCAATAAATTTCAAAATGTATTCTTTTTATAATATTCAGTTTACTAGTTCTGTTTCGAACAGTAAGTTATCAAATATACGCTTTTTTTGACTAATCCATACACGAATCGCGGAGCTGCTTCATATACTTCAAGCCTTTGCCTCTAGCAAATTCAATATTTCGTTGAGGAATTTCTTCTGTATTGGGATGCAATGCAATAGCTTTTTCCATACTTTCTTCTCTTAAAATATGTAACATAGGGTATGGTGAACGGTTGGTATAATTGGCCGCATCTAACTCATTAGACCCTTCAAATTTATACTTCGGATGAAAACTGGCTACTTGATAAACCCCATCATATGCGTGTTCTTCGATAAGTGTTTCGGCCAAGCCCAAGAAATCTAGATAATCATCAAAATCCTCAAATGAATTGGTAAAAATAATGAAACTTGTTTCGATGGTTGGCACCATATCTAATCTGTTGCATTCGAGCATAAATGCTTCTAAGGCTGATGCTAAATCTGCTGTATCTTCTACTGCATAATATACAGTATCTTCTTTGACGGGTTTAGCTGCAAATGGACAAATATTGTGCGCCACTATGACGTCCTTTATCCACTTTTTGGTCTGTTCTATTGCCTTATCACTTTTCATAGTTCGTTGTCTATTGGTTTTTATTCGTCTAATTAATCTTAAAGTTGTAGGTAATGCTCGGCAAGATAGGAAAAATTGATATTTGTTTTACTTTTAATTGAACGCCACCCGAACTATTTAACCCGCCTTGCG
>JBILCF010000152.1:0-7213 GCA_044353325.1 Chitinophagaceae bacterium
CACTATGGTATATGACAATGACCAACCTGGCAAATACACGCGTTCTTCTGGACTTAAAGATGCAAGTGGTGCATTAATTTATGATAAACTTGGACCATTAGGCTGGACACAATTGAAACAAGTATTCAATTTAGGCTTTAGCTACAAATTATAATTTTATATCACAAACTAAATGACCAAAAGAGCTACTTCTGAGTAGCTCTTTTTTTATTTCCTTAAATCCAAAACTGCACTTATCTTCGCTACAAATTACTGAACAGTGGCTACAACATTTGGAAAAGAAATTTACTTATATTGGTATGAAATCATGCTTTTACAGCGTCGATTTGAAGAAAAAACTGGACAACTCTATGGCATGCAAAAAATTCGAGGATTTTGTCATTTATATATTGGACAAGAAGCGGTATCGGCTGGATGTATGACTGCTATTCGCGATGACGACAACATGATAACGGCTTATCGCGATCATGGACTTGCATTGGCTAAAGGCATGAGTGCTCGCGAGTGCATGGCTGAACTATATGGCAAAGCTACAGGTTGCACCAAAGGTAAAGGTGGCTCAATGCATTTTTTCTCTAAAGAAAAACGTTTTTTTGGAGGACACGGCATTGTAGGCGGACAAATTGGTTTAGGTGCAGGCATTGCATTTGCCGAACAATTTAAAGGTACGGACGGTGTTACATTATGCTTTTTTGGTGATGGTGCTGCACGTCAAGGTATATTGCACGAAACATTTAATATGGCAATGACCTGGAAACTGCCTGTGATTTTTATTTGTGAAAATAATTTTTACGCAATGGGTACTTCTGTAGAGCGTACAAGTAATGTATTGGATATATACAAATTTGCTGATGCTTACGATATGCCTGGCGACAGTGTAGATGGTATGAAACCAGAAGACGTACACGATGCTATTGAACGTGCTGCACGTAGAGCAAGAGATGGCGAAGGTCCAACATTACTAGAAATAAAAACATATCGTTTCAAAGGGCATAGTATGAGCGACCCTGCTAAATATCGTACGAAAGAAGAACTAGAAGAATACAAAACTAAAGACCCAATTGAACATGTTTTAAATGTCATTAAAACACAACAATTTGCTACTGAAGCAGAAATCGAAACCATCAATGATAAAGTCAAAGCAATCATCGACGACTGTGTTGAATTTGCTGAAAACTCACCTTGGCCAGACGATAGTGAAGTATACAAAGACATTTATACCGACGAAAATTATCCATATATAATGGATTAATTATTTTAAATTTTAAACTCATCAAAAAGGTTCTGTATTATACTACAAGAACCTTTTTTTTATCCAAAAAAAATATGAATTCATTAGAAAAAAAATATTCCTAAATTTGCAAAAAACCTACACATGAAAAAAACACTTACATTCAGTTTACTACTACTTACACTTTTGGCTTGTCATAGAGTACCATTAACTGGTCGAAAATCTATGTCATTAATTCCTGAGAATACGATGCAAAGTTTGGCTTTGACTCAATACAGAGATTTCTTAAACACTAAACCTCCAGTTAAAAATACAAAAGATGCCGAAATGCTCAATCGTGTTGGCTCTAAACTCAGCAAGGCTGTTAAAGATTATATGGCAAGTAAAAATCTATCAAGTCAATTGAATGGATATGCATGGGAATTTAATTTAATCAACAGCCCAGAAGTCAATGCATGGTGCATGCCTGGCGGGAAAGTAGTTGTTTACACCGGCTTGTTACCTATTACTTTAAACGAAGCAGGTTTAGCAGCAGTAATAGGGCATGAAGTATCGCATGCGCTCGCTCGACATGGCAGTGAACGTATGACCCAAGCATTGTTGGCGCAAGGGATTGCATTAGGCGGAAATGTTGCATTGCAAAATTCTCCCCAGACAAACAATGCTTTCCAACAAGCCTTTGGCATAGGAGGGCAATTGGGAATCTTGGCGTTTTCGCGAAAGCATGAAAATGAAGTAGATAAAATGGGAATGATATTTATGGCTATGGCTGGTTACGACCCCAAAGAAGCAATCGAAGTATGGAAACGCATGGCAGCCAAAGGGGGGGGGCAAAAACCACCCGAATTATTGAGTACACATCCGAGTGATCAAACTCGTATCAATAATCTACTAGCTTCGCTGAAAGAAGCCATGATTTTTTACAGACCCTCGTAGAGTAACTCTGAACCAATTCAAAATGTTTGGCTGTGAAACTAAAACTATTTATTTATGCAATTTTATGCCAACATCAAATAAGTCAATGTGTTGCTTAACATAACCATTTTACACATAGTATAGAAGCTTCTATAGTCAGTACTATTAAACCTAGTAGTGCCTTAAGAAAAGTACCTTCGCCGAATAATCTCGGACTTGATTACTTATTTCCAATTTTCAAAAAATATAAATACCCAGCAGCAATGTTTCTATACCGGGTTGGATTCAATACCAAAAATGGATATAAATTCAATTGTACAGTTGCTACAATTCTTCGCTAAATGGAACCTTTCAATGGTTCAAATCAAACCTATTATTCATTTCCACTTCGAATGGGTCTAGAACAGAACATGATTCAAACAAAGCATTTTATATACACTTTTGCAGCTAATACTGGCTACAATTTCAAGCATCCAAAATATAAATAAACTGATGGCATTGATGGTTGGATAAGCGGATTGAACATTCGAAAGCAACATAAATCAAAATCTCATTACTTAAAATTAGGTATCGATTATATTCAAGAACGGGGTTTAATATGTTGGAAATATAGTCAGTTTTTACCCAATGGTATAGATAAAACCATACGATTCAATTCACATTTGGTTCAAGTATCATTTGGGTTTGGTATTTATATTAAATCCTATACACAAATCAATTAGAGTTAAAAAACTGCAACAATTCCTCTTGTAGAGAAACACCTTTATCTGTATTATACCACTGTTGTAAGGCCATTTTTTGTTGTTCTATTTCCAATCCCTGTGCTTTGGCATCCATAAAAACTTGCTGAGCAGCTTGTGGCCTTGGCCCCCAAACTAACAAGTCTATATGATCTACATTTCGGATAATTAACTTTGGAACTGATTTCCCTCCATTGGTAAGATATTGATCAATTTCTGAACCTGGACTATCACGAAGTTGTAAATCGAGTTTAATCAATGGATTCATTTCACTAAGCATATTTATAAAAGGCACAATATGTGCTGCATCCCCACACCATGGTTCTGTAATTAACACCCAATCTTGTGGATTAGATATTTTTTTAATTTCTTCTATTAATTGTTCATTGATTTTCCCTTGTTTCAACCATCGAATCATACGTGAGTGATTCAATTTGGTATACTCCAAAAAATGCGGATCATCGTATGGTGCATTGGTTACTTTTCCATGTAATATTTCTTCAAAACAACTTGTATATTCATTCCAATTCATGCTCTTCTTATTTAAGGCACAAAGGTAATCATCGAACTGAATAGATGAAGTGACTAAAGTTACGCTGTTTAAAAAAACTAGATATTAGAATAGTGAATACAAAATGAAATTTTTATTGTCTATGGAGTGTATAAGAATGATAAATATTTTTTTGCCCGCTTTGATGCATCCAATCATTAACATCAAAAGACTAGACAACATATAAATTTTCATAAAAATGCAAAAAGGAGTTTGATGCATTATTGTATCTTTGAACGCTTCATAACAAAATAAGACCTTCATGCAGTATAATTTCAGTGAAATAGAAAAAAAATGGCGTAACTATTGGAACGAAAACAACGCTTACAAAGTTGAAAATGATTTTTCCAAACCAAAATGTTATGTACTCGACATGTTTCCTTATCCTTCTGGTGCAGGTTTACATGTGGGGCATCCATTAGGTTATATTGCTAGTGATATTTATGCGCGTTACAAACGACTAAAAGGATTCAATGTTTTACATCCTATGGGATTTGATGCATTCGGGTTACCTGCCGAGCAGTATGCTATTGAAACAGGACAACATCCTGCTGTGACAACTGAAAAAAATATAGCTCGATACAAAGAGCAGTTGGGCAATATAGGATTTTGTTATGATTGGAGCAGAGAGGTCAAAACTTCCGATCCAAGTTATTACAAATGGACTCAATGGATATTTTTACAACTTTATAATTCATGGTACAATCCAGATACAAATAAAGCTGAACCCATTTCTTCCTTACTCGAAAAAGGCAAGCATATATCTGAAGATGAATTGATGAATGACTATCGTTTAGCATATAAAAAAGAAAGCTATGTCAATTGGTGCGAAGCCCTTGGAACAGTATTGGCCAATGATGAAGTTGTCAATGGTGTTTCCGAACGAGGTGGACATCCTGTCGAACGCAAACTCATGAGTCAATGGTTTTTACGGATTACATCTTTTGCAGAGCGATTATTACAAGGTTTAGATCAAGTTGATTTTCCTGAAAGCCTCAAAGAAATGCAACGCAATTGGATAGGCAAAAGTGTCGGTGCTGAGATTGATTTTCGATTAGCAGACAATTTACTAGTGACTAACGAACAGTATATTAAAGTTTTTACGACTAGACCAGATACGATTTTTGGCGTTTCATTTATGGTATTGGCTCCTGAACATGAATTGGTCAATCTGATTACAACTGAAGAACAAAGAGTTGATATTACAGCTTATCAAAAATTCACCACTTCGCGAAGTGAACGTGAACGTTTGGCTGAAACAAAAACAATTTCAGGTTGTTTTACTGGTGCTTATGCAATTCATCCATTCACGGGAAAAGAAATTCCCATTTGGATATCCGAATATGTATTGGCAGGTTACGGTACAGGTGCTATCATGGCAGTGCCCTGTGGAGATGAACGCGATTATGCATTTGCTAAACATTTTGATTTAGACATTCCTAATATTTTCCAAAATGTAGACATTTCCGAAAAAGCATGTAGCGACAAAAATGTAAACATTTCAAACTCCGATTTCATTTCAGATTTATCCGTAAAAGAAGCCTGTAAAAAGGCTATTGATAAAATTGAAGAATTAAAAATTGGAACACGAAAAATCAATTTTAGAATGCGCGATGCGGGGTTTAGTCGTCAACGTTATTGGGGAGAACCTTTTCCTATTGTATATGACGAACAAGGTACAGCAATTGCATTGACAGATAAAGAACTTCCATTGGAATTGCCATTTTTAGAAACTTATAGTGCAGGCCCAAATGGCAAAGGACCTTTGGCCAATGCAAGTGAGTGGGTGAATTCAACCCTAGGATCACGCGAAACTGATACTATGCCTGGTTATGCAGGATCAAGTTGGTATTATTTACGTTATATGGATCCACACAATACAGAAACTTTTTGCGATAAAAAAATCAGTGATTATTGGAATCAAGTGGATGTTTATATTGGTGGTGCAGAACATGCAGTTGGACATTTATTATACTCTCGAATGTGGTGCAAAACCTTGCATGATTTGGGATTTATTAGTTATGATGAACCCTATAAGAAGTTGATTAATCAGGGAATGATAGGTGGAAGTTCGAGGTTTGTATATCGAATCAAAAACACGAATCAATTTATTTCTAAAGGACTTAAAGACAAGTTTGAATCGAATGAAATTCATGTAGATGTAAATATTGTGTACGGTTATGAATTAGATCTAGAAGCATTTAAAAAGATAAAAAACAATGAATATGCCAATGCAGAATTCATTTTAGAAGATGGCAAATACATTTGTGGTGAAGCATTTGAAAAAATGTCAAAGTCTAAATACAATGTCGTTAATCCAGATGATATTATCACCCAATATGGAGCTGATACATTTAGAATGTATGAAATGTTTTTGGGCCCATTAGAAATGAGTAAACCTTGGGATACCAAAGGCATTGAGGGTGTACATCGCTTTTTGAAAAAACTTTGGCGATTATATTGCGATGAAACTACTGGCTGCATTGTTACAAATGAAGTTGCAAACAACGATGAGTTAAAAACACTTCATAAGCACATAAAAAAAATCCAACATGATATTGACAACTTTGCTTTCAATACATCAGTGAGTCAGTTTATGATTGTAACCAACGAGCTCAGTACGATGAATTGTCATAAGCGAGAAATCTTAGAATCATTGTTGATTACATTAGTACCTTTTGCTCCACATATTACAGAGGAATTGTGGTCAGTTCTTGGCAACAAAACTTCTATTCTAGATGCACAATTTCCTGAAGTCAATGAGTCACTCTTAGTTGAAAACACATTCCTTTATCCTGTTGCTATACAAGGTAAAACTAGAACTGAGATAGAATTTGCTCTGGATTTATCTCAATTAGAAATAGAACAGCAAGTACTTCAAAATGAGATTGTACAAAAATGGATGGAAGGAAAACCAATGAAGAAATTTATTTTCAAGCCAAGAATGATGATCAATGTGGTTGTATAATGCAAACTGTGAAACCTTTGTGAAAGAATTAAAATACTTCATTTCAATGCGTAATTTCACCTTCCATTCTATGAATAATACATCGAAGTATTTTCTTGCCTTTTGTTTACTATGCTGTTGCGTCACTTTGGGTTATTCTCAATCACTCATTAAAGGCGAAATCAATGACTTTGGCAATCAACTACCTCTTGACAATGTCAACATTCGCAATGTTTATACCTTACAAGGCATGACATCTAAAACTGATGGTCACTTTGACATTATGGTCAAGAAAGGGGAATTAATTGAATTCACCAAACTTGGCTATCAAACAGTACGTGTTCGAATTTCGAATGAAAAAGAACCATCTTATTATAAAATTGTACTCAAAAAAACACCTATTGAATTGCGCGAGGTTGATATTAAGGGTAAACCACTTGATTTCAAAAAAGATAGTGTGAGGTATCGTGAAGTCTATGATATTATATTACGTAAAGAAAAGCAAGAAGATATCGATATGCGCAACATGCCTTTAGCCATGTTGAGTAAAAAAAATAGAGAAGAATGGGCCTTCCAAAAAATGTATACCAATTGGGAAGCTGAAAAATTTGTTGATATGACTTTCAATGAACGATTAGTTCATCGAATCACATACCTTGAAGGTGAAGATTTGCAAGAATTCATGAAAATCTTCAGACCTTCCTCAGAATTTTTACGCAATGCAAGTGAATATGAATATCTGCATTATATAAAACATTGTTTTTATCTCTACAAAAAGAATAAACCTTAGTAAAACATAAAAAGGCCCTATAAAGGACCTTTTATATATG
>JBILCF010000029.1:0-19548 GCA_044353325.1 Chitinophagaceae bacterium
CTCCAGAAGAAAAAGCTCAAAAACTATTAGATTTTGTATCAAATGAAATTACATATAGTTATGAAGATCATTGGTATCAGTCCGAAATTACAAAACGTGCGCATGAAGTTTTACTTGCTGGTGAGGCTGACTGTTCTGGAAAGTCTACATTATATGCTTCGTTGCTTGAATCAGTAGGTATACCATATTGTTTGTTGTATTTTGACCATCACATTAATGTAGGTGTACAAGGTCAGTTTGAAAATCAAAATAATTACAATTATACACGTGATAATGTTCGCTATGCAATGGCTGAAACGACTGTCCCTGGATTTAAAATTGGAGTCAGTAAACTAGAAAATGCCGAAATTTTGGATAATGTGTTATTTTATCAAAATCCATCAAAAGGAACTGAGGTTTATGATTTGAAACACAATGGCACTTTGACCTTAATCAATGACTTAGGTTTTTCAGATGATGAAGAATAATTATGTGCAGTTTTTACTTGATTTTTTTTCGGTTTTGTAAACAGAAATTGATAGTATATTTGTGACCAAAAAAGTACCCATGGCAAAAGTAAAACAGGCAAAAGCGACGAAAACTACCAAGACAAAGAAAGATTTTTTTGGACCATCTTCGATGGAATTTATTAAAAAATACTTAGACAATGCTGCGCCAACAGGTTATGAAACTAGCGGTCAAAAAATTTGGTTAGATTATTTAAAACCTTATATTGATACGCATATTGTAGATCCTTATGGTACCGTAGTGGGGGTAATTAATCCAGAAGCTGAATTTAAAGTTGTCATAGAAGCACATGCCGATGAAATTAGTTGGTATGTAAAATATATCACCTCTGATGGTTTTATACACGTTTGTCGTAATGGAGGAAGTGACCATCAAATAGCACCTTCTATGCGTGTAAATATTCATACTAAAAAAGGAATCGTCCGTGGTGTATTTGGATGGCCTGCTATACATGTTCGAACAGCTGCTACGGAGAAAAAACCTGAACCAGAAACGATTTGGATTGATGTGAATTGTAAAAATAAAAAAGAAGTAGAAGAGCTAGGTATTGAAGTCGGTACTGTTTGCACATTTGTAGATGGATTTGAGGAAGGAAACCATGGTTATTGGATTGCACGTGCTCACGACAACAGAATGGGAGGCGTTATCATCGCTGAAGTTGCTCGTCTTTTAAGTGAAAACAAAAAGAAATTACCTTTTGGCCTTTATATTGTCAATTCAGTGCAAGAAGAAGTTGGTTTGAATGGCGCAACAATGATAGCAAATCGTTTGAAACCCAATGTTGCAATTTGCACAGATGTTACACACGACACCGCTACGCCAATGATGAGCAAAGCTGCTCAAGGCGAAGCTACTTGTGGACAAGGACCTGTAATATGTGTTGGACCGGCTGTACATAATATTTTGCGCGAACTCATAGTTGATACAGCTAAGAAAAATAAATTTGATTATCAATTACAAGCAGTGAGTCGCTTTACAGGTACCGATACTGATGCATTTGCTTTCAGCAATGGCGGTGTGCCAAGTGCTTTGATTTCGTTACCATTGCGCTATATGCATACGACAGTTGAGACTGTTCACAAAAATGATGTAGAAAATTGTATTAAATTGATGTACGAGGTGTTGCAAAAAATAACACCAAAAACAAATTTTCAATACATGTAATTTTACTTTTTTAATTGACATTGAAAATTAATAACTCATTTTGTATTTTGTTTAAAAATAATTAGAACATAATCACCTTTAAATTATTTAAAAAATGAAAAATATTTTTAAAAAAGGCGATACTAAATCATATTCTAAAGTTATTCAACCAAATGAAATAGCTCAATTTGACAGCGGAACTGTGCACGATGTATATTCAACCTTTTCTATAGCGAAAGATGCTGAATGGAGCGGCAGATTGTTTGTTTTGAAAATGAAAGAAGAGGGTGAAGAGGGTATAGGTACAAGCATCAGTGTTAAGCATAAAGGCCCAGCTTTTGTAGGACAAGAGGTCACATTTATTTCTACATTTCAAGAAATCAATGACAAAAAGGAAATTATTACTTCCTTTCAAGCTTTTGTAGGCAAACGTTTAATAGCAGAAGGGGGGCAAGGACAACGCATTTTACCAAAGGTGAAAATTGATGCCATTTTTTTACAAATTATGTCTGAATTGGATTAACTGTATTGCTTGATAATTTCAGCAACTTTGTTTGCCCAAATAGCATATTCTTTTGGAGAATAATGCAACAAATCATTTGCTAAATAATCAGTATCCTCAGCATGTAGTCGTGTAGATGTTGTAATATCTATATAATGACAGCCCATTTCTTGACTTATAGACATATTAATGGCATTGTATGCGTCTATTTGAGCTGAAGTTTCTGTTTTGTCTCTGTCTTTATTAAAGGGCGTCAAGCCCCAATCAGGTATGGATAAAACAATAACTTGCTTTGGATTTCCTTTTGCAAATAAAATAGATTGACACATTAAACTGTATAATTGCCAACTGTATTCTTCAGCGCTTCTATTTCGATATTGGTTATTGACACCAATCAATAAAGTAACCCAATCAAAATCATGTGATGGCTTTTCAGAAGCTATCGCTTTTGCTAACTCATCTGTAGTCCAACCTGTTACAGCTATGAGTTTGCATAATTTAAATTCCGTTAAGCCTTCTTGATTTAATAATTGAGCCGTCTGGCTCGGAAAATTTTCTGAGTAATCAACCGATTCTCCTATCGTATAGCTATCACCAAGTGCTAAATATTTCATGTTATATTTTTTTAAATGACTTCAAAATAGCATTTATTTGTTCAGTATATTGACCTTCCTTACTTTTTTCACTTGTAAAAGAAAAGTTGTATCCATATTTGCCTTTCAGCAAGGAATATCCTTCTACATGGTAACTATTACTATCTGCTGTTGTAAACGAAAAACTAAAATGTCCAAAAGCATTTGTGTCGGATTTAAAAATACCTTTGTTTGTGATATTTAAATCTGGATTTGCAAGTTTGATTTGTGTTATTGCCGCTTTATTGTAGCTTGAATCAGGCATTTGAAATGGTATCTCTTCCATCCAAATAAGAAAATTTTCCTGGTAAGTATCTTGTTTGTCTGTGAGCGGTTCATATAAACCTACTGTGTTTAATGCATTTTGATTAGTTTTTATCTCCCAATTTGAAGGGTAATTCAAGCTCAGATGTAATGTATCGGATGAGTAAATCGATGTAGTTTGTTTTGATGGAGATGGTGTATTTTTTTTTGTCTCATTTTGGCAAGAAAGAAAAAAAACAGTAAGTAATCCAAAAGCTAGAGATAATATCTTTTTCATATGAGCAAATTTAGCGGTTTAAACTTGTTTTTCAAGTTTAAATTACATCTCTAGATGAACAAATCATTAAATTAAAAAAAAGTTTCAATATAACATCGATATTACTCTAATATTACCAAATTGTTACGATTTTGCACATCTATAGTATAATCAAGTTACATCCATGACCTTTGCATAAAAATAAATCAAATGAGTATTAATGCAATTTTTAAATTTTTTCAACCTAAAGACCGTGTTTTTTACAATTTATTTGAAAATGTCGTAGATACAGTCGACGTAATGGCTAAAAAATTAAGAGAATTGGTGCATGAGCCTGATTTTAGTAAAAGAGCTGTCATTATAGCACAAATAGAAGCTTTAGAACATGACAATGACAACCATACACATCAAATTTTCCAGGAATTAGGACGAAATTTTATAACACCATTTGATCGTGAAGATATCCATTATTTAGCTACAGCTTTGGATGATATAGCTGATTATATTAATGCTTCAGCAAAAAAAATTAACTTTTACAAAGTCAATCCTCAAGAACAAGGTATTCAGAAATTAGCTGAATGTATTGAATTAGGTGTTGAAGCAATTCGTATTGCTGTGAAAGAATTGCGCAACATGAAGAATGTAACTGTTATTACAAATGCATTAGTCAAAGCAAATAGCTTGGAAAACCAAGCAGACGATATTTATGATATGAGTATTGAGCGCCTCTTTGCAACAGAACCTGATGCTAAAGAGGTAATTAAAAAACGTGAAATTTATCAAGTGATGGAAACTGCTACAGATAAATGTGAAGATGCAGCAAATGTCATTGAATCAATTTTGATTAAATACGCATAGTCAAATTCACTAATTTAAGCATATTTTCTCATCCTTCATTGTAGTAAAACTCAAAATCTATGACATTCGTAATCGTCATTATAATATTAGCACTTATTTTCGACTATATCAATGGTTTTCATGATGCAGCTAATTCAATAGCCACCATCGTTTCTACCAAAGTGCTTACCCCATTCCAAGCTGTATTGTGGGCAGCATTTTTTAATTTTGTAGCATCTTATATCTTTCAAGACCATGCAGTAGCTAATACTATTGGTAAAACAGTCCACAAGGATTTTATCACATTACCCGTCATTTTTGCAGGTTTAATAGCTGCTATAACTTGGAACTTATTGACTTGGTGGTTTGGTATACCTTCTTCATCTTCGCATACACTTATTGGAGGTTTTGCAGGTGCTGCAATCACAGCAGCTTTTATGAAAGATAGCAGTTTGACTCTCGCTCAAATTGTAGACAGTGGTAAAATCGGTAAAACCATCCTCTTTATATTTCTAGCGCCATTGATAGGTATGTTTATATCTATGTTTTACACACTGGTACTAATGAATCGAAATACTTGGCTAAAATCAGGTATACTAGTAGTTACAGGAATTGCATTATGGTTTATGTTTAGCCATTTTCAAGTCAATAAAATCAGTGAAAACCTTGGTAAATACTACAGAATAGAAAAAAATAGTAAATCATTGGGTGATGAATCTATTAAATTAGAAAAAGAAACCGATCCAACTAAAAAGCTAGAAATCCAGAAAAAAATGGATGAATATGCTGAAAAAGTAGCTTACGGAAAAGCAGCATTGGCAGCATCCGAGGAATACATGGCTCAATATGAAGAAAAAGGTTCGGACTGGGTTGCTACACAAATTTTAGCAAATGCTAAAATAGAAAAAATTGAAGCTAGTCGTGTAGTTGACAAACTTAATTCCTATTTTAAAATAGATCAACTCAAAGTAAAAGCTTCGAAGGACCAATCATTCAAAAATGCATATGATTTAGCAAAAGCAGCTGTAGACAGTTTAAAACCATTATCTAAAATGTTTCATGGCGATGGACAAAATGCTATGATAACCGCTATGGTTCAAAAATACAATATGAACCCTGCCGATATAGCTGGCTTTACAAAGGTCATGAAAATGGATTCTAAGATTGATATCATGGAAGAATTGGATAAAAGTGACAATAGGATGCTTCGCTATTTCCTTTTAGGCGGCCTATTAATCTTTATATTATCTTTCATATGGGCTGAAAAAATTAAAGAGCCAAGTGCAGCACGTAGTGCGAATGTGTTTAAAAAGTTACAATTGTTAAGTAGTGCTGGTTTCAGTATTGGTCATGGAGGTAATGATGCTCAAAAAGTAATGGGTATCATTGCAGCAGTATTTGTCGCCAATGGAACATTTAATGATGTTAACTCTGTTCTGTCAGATCACACTATGAATTGGATTCGTTGGGCTTGTTATGGTGCTATTGGTCTTGGTACATTAAGTGGTGGTTGGAAAATAGTGAAAACAATGGGCACAAAAATTACGAAAGTTACACCACTTGAAGGTGTTTGTGCTGAAACCGCTGGTGCGACTACCTTATTTTTGACTGAGCAAATGGGTATACCAGTTTCTACAACGCATACAATTACAGGTGCAATTATTGGAGTTGGTGCAACAAAACGTTTGAGCGCAGTTCGATGGGGAGTGACAGTTAACCTACTTTGGGCTTGGATACTTACGATTCCAATAAGTGCTGTATTAGCTGCAGTTGTATATTTTATTACAACTTTATTTGTTTAAAAGATTTCAAATTATATAAATCAAAAGCCATCTCAAAAACAATTGAGATGGCTTTTTTTAGTTTTTTATGAGATGTTTTTGATATAAATTTACACCATGAGAATTGATTTAAGATCAGATACGTTTACCAAGCCAACGCCAATGATGCTTGAGGCAATGATGCAAGCGGAGGTTGGCGATGATGTATTTGGCGAAGACCCTTCGGTAAATGCATTAGAAGAAAAAACAGCTCGTTTGTTTGGAAAAGAAGCGGCACTTTTTTGTCCAAGTGGAACTATGACCAATCAAATAGCAATCAAATGTCATACACAACCTGGCGATGAAGTAATATGTGACAAAATGAGTCATGTTTATATTTATGAAGGAGGTGGAATTGCATTCAATAGCGCTTGTCAGGTCAAATCTATTGATGGCCATTTGGGTAAAATATCAGCAGCGCAAGTTCGGTCAGCCATTAATCCAGATGATATACATCGAGCTAGAACCAGACTTGTAAGCCTTGAAAATACAACTAATAGAGGTGGAGGGAGTTGTTATAATTTAGACGATGTGGCCCAAATCAAACAAGTAAGTATAGAACATAAATTAGCATTGCATCTCGACGGAGCAAGAATTTGGAATGCCATGGTTTCAAAAAGCGAAAATCCGCTTCAATATGGTGAATTATTTGATAGTTTGTCCGTCTGTTTAAGCAAAGGTTTGGGTGCTCCAGTTGGTAGTGTATTAATTGGTTCTAAGGATTATATCAAACAAGCTAGACGAGTTCGAAAACTGTTTGGTGGTGCAATGCGTCAAGCAGGATATTTAGCAGCTGCGGGTATTTATGCCCTCGATCATCATGTAAATCGTTTGGAAGAAGATCATAAACATGCTCAACAAATCTTCGAATTGTTATCTTCGAAATCATTTGTAGGAGAATTTTTACCTGTCGAAACGAATATATTAATATTTGAAGTTTTAGAAAAATATACACCCAAATCTTTTGCTGAAGCTTTGCGAAAAGAAGGCATTGAAGTTATGCCGATTTCAGAAACTCAAGTCCGTATGGTTACGCATTTAGATATCACTTCAAATATGATGGACAAACTACTTTCTAGTTTAGATCAGTTGTAATCGGCAGTTCAAGCAATGTGGAAAATTAAATATGTATTTTTTTTAAATTCATTCTCAAATTCGTTTGCAATTCTACAATTTCTATCTTAATTTTGTGATGTTAAAAAAAGAACATGGAAAACGATAACATTTTAGACCTAATTGATAATCCAGTTGATATTGATTATTCAAAGCCATCACGTTCAAGATTCCTATTTTTATTAGGTTTGTTTGGTTTTGTATTGTTTTTTGTAGGTTGTAATTATGGTTTATGGACTCGTTCTTTTAAAAGTACAGAAAAAATCCAAGTACCTGAAAGTACTACATCAAATCCTAAATACAAATAGGGTTTATAAGGCATGATAACTTGCCAGCATGACACCGCAGTTGTTGTATTAAGTTACAATGGCAAAGACCTTCATAAATTATTTTTTCCCGAATTAATTCAAGAGTCCAAAGGACTGTATGATGTAATATTAATTGATAATGCCTCTACAGACGATACAGCACAATACGTAGCAACTCATTTCCCAGAGGTTCAGATTGTAACTATAAAGACTAATCATGGTTTTGCAAATGGTTACTTTGAAGGACTTAATCAAATTCAAGCCAAATATTATGTTCTGCTAAGTGCAGATTTTGAAATTACCAAAGGTTGGTTTCAATCATTACACAAATTGATGGAATCGCATCCAGAACTAGGTGCTTGTCAGCCCAAAATTAAATATTACAAAGAAAAGCATATGTTTGAATATGCTGGTGCTGGCGGTGGTTTTATGGACAAGTGGGGTTATTTATTTTGTAGAGGGCGAATATTTTTTACATTGGAAGAAGATCATGGTCAATACAATAATACAATTGAAACTTTTTGGGCAGGGGGTGGTTGTATGTTTGTCAACGCAGCGTTGTATCACAAATTAGGTGGGCTTGATCGAGATTTGTATGCTCACATGGAAGAAGTCGATCTATGTTGGCGAATGAAAAATCATGGATACAAAATTGCTTATTGCGGTGCAAGTGAGGTATTTCATATTGGTGGCAGCGTGATTAGCTACGGTAGTCCACAAAAAATATTCTATAATTACCGAAATAGTTTAGTGTTATTGCTTAAAAATTTACCTTTATCAAAACTAATCTGGCTCTTGCCTTTTCGATTAATTTTAGATGGTGTTAGTGCATTTCGATCTTTATTAAAAGGTGATTTCAAAGAAATAAAAGCTATCGTACGTGCACACTGGAGTTTTTTTCTAACATTGCCAATGTGGATTAAAAAAAGAAAAAAATCACAACAATTAGTTACTACACCGGAAATGAATGGTATTTATCCTAAAAGTATTATTTGGGAATATTTTGCAAAAAATAAAAAACTTTTTACTGAATTAGATACTCAGTTAATGGAAAAAGAAATTCGTTAGTCTACACTAATTTCACTTAAAAATAACCAAGGATTTTCACCGCTACCGGGTTTGTCAATTGAGATTTTAGATGCACATTTGAAATTTATTTTAACATATCGGCCTAATATCATATTGTCAAATCGAATATCAAAGGGGGTATTTTCTTTGTACATTGATTCAATTTCAAGTTTAGAAAATGTTTTTGCAGCTATAAAATTTTCTGTTGTTGTACCTACCATAACTTCTATTTCATCTGGTAAGTATATCCAATTACCCTCTTCTTTGAGTGTGAAAATAGACAAGGAATTTAACAATTGATCTTCAGCTAAGTCAATTAAAATAGATGGGTTTTGACCGCTCCAACCTAACCATTCATCATTGATTCGGGGCACTTTGCCTGCAATGCCATCAACGAGTTTGGCCATACCTCCAACATTATAATAGCTACTTGGTTCTATAGAAGATGTTATAGTTTTACCTAATGCTTTATGGATTAAAAACTCTTGAGAATACTCATGTCCCATTGGCTCCCCATGTTCAAAATATTGGGCTTTTAAAACAGTAGACTCGTCTATAATAATCGGTTTGTTTGATTCATATAATGAAGAATACGTATCAGGACTTAAACCATCTTTTGCATAATAGATTTTACCTTCGGTATAATTGCTAGTTAACTTTAATTCTATGTTAGCATTCTTAATTTCTGAAGTTGTTTTAATATCAAAAATGGATCTCGAATAATAGACTTTCATAAGGTCTAACAAAGAAAAATGCTGTTTAAGTCGAATTTTAAAATCATCAAATCCAGGCTTTGACTTTCCGGTCCACAACACTTCGGATAATGCGCATATACGAGGTGCAATCATATATTCAACATGTTCTGGCGAACCCATATATTCAGTCCAAACATTTGCTTGTGCGCCCATGATATAAATAGCTTGGTCCAGATTTAATTTTTCTGGAATAGGATTATATGCATATACCTTTTCGATTGGTGTATAACCACCTATAGCCAAAGGTTCAGTATTACGATTCCCTTGATAATGATCAAAATAGCAATGTGTGCCAGGCGACATGACAACCATATGTTTTTGTTTAGCAGCTTCTATACCGCCTTCTTCACCTCGCCAACTCATCACTGCTGCATTTGGTGCTAGACCACCTTCTAATATTTCGTCCCAACCAATTATATTTCGACCTTTGGAGGTAACATAAGCATCTATTTTTTTTATAAAAAAACTTTGCAATTCATGTTCATCTTTAAGGTTATTCTTTTTAATATTCTGCTGACATACTTCACATCTTTTCCAACGTGTTTTAGGTACTTCATCGCCACCAATATGAATATATTTTGATGGAAATAAGTACATCACTTCATCCAGTATGTTTTTTATAAATACAAATGTGCTGTCTTTTGTACAAAATACATCATCACTTACGCCCCATTTGGTCATAACGTCGAGCGGTGTTCTATTACAGCTATATTGTGGATATGCAGCAAGGGCAGCCATGGCATGTCCTGGCATTTCAATTTCAGGTACTATATTAATATGTCGTTCTGCAGCATATTGTACAACTGATACAATTTCATCTTGTGTATAAAAACCTTCTACTGGTTTGCCATCGCCTATATAAGGTTCAAAGTTTTTGTCAACAATTGTTTCATGGCGTTTGCTGCCTATTTCTGTCAATAATGGATATTTCTTTATTTGAATTCTCCAACCTTGATCATCCGTAAGATGCCAATGAAAAGTATTAAATTTGTATAAAGCCAAAATATCGATATACTTTTTTATAAAATCCACTGGGAAAAAATGTCGACTTACATCCAAATGCATACCTCGCCATTGAAATGCTGGCATGTCATGTATGGATTCATTGATGGTAGAATTTGTACTATTTGAATATTGAATCATTTGCACCAAAGACATTAGTCCATAGAAAATGCCATTTGAATTTCCCGTTATTTGAACACAATTATTGGGTAATAATTCAAGTTTATATTCTTCATTTTTATAATTTTTATCCCTGATTATTTTAACACAGTTTTCTTTATTATCCTTTATCAAAAGAGTTGGAATGCTCATTTTCTTTAAATATTGATTGAAAACCTTAATTGAAGGCTGAACATCTTTATTAGCTGCAAAAATCCATTGAAGATTTTTAGGTTTTATGGGCTCACTTACAATTTTTTCAGCAGGTGCTGGTATAAGTATTTGACTGTAGCTTTCAAAATGAAACATCAAAAGATAAAAAAGGCTAAACGAAAAGAGTATTTTGAACTTAGAATTCTTCGAAAAATGTCGCATAGCTTTAAAATAAAGTGTTAATTAGTTTTCACGAACTAAAAATACAATATGTTCGTTCAAAAGCAAATCATTCATTGCAAAATGAAGACAATTTTATTCTTTTATCCATTATATTTGAGGTATGACAAGCGAACAAGAAATTATCGTACATAATGCTACATTTAATCTCAAGGTTAAAACATATATTTTTATTGTTGTTTTAGTAACATTGATTTTTTCAGTGATTGGGCTAGTGCTTGTACCGTTTTGGATATTTGGTGTTGGTCAATGGTTGAGTAATAAGTTTTTTAAAACGCTTAAATGTCGATTGACAAATAAAAATCTTCAGTTCTCAAAGGGATTTATAGTAAATATCGAAAAGACCATTCCACTTGAAAATATTCAAGACTTATCATTTATTGGTGGTCCTATTTTACGCTATTTTGGATTGACATTAATAAAAGTTGAAACTGCAGGCGGTGGTGGGAGTCATCACAGCAACAATATTATGAGTATGTTGGGCCTCAACAATGCTGAAGGGTTTAAGGTTGAAATATTAAATCAACGTGAAAAAGTAATTAACAGCAAATACAACAGGAATACAGTTAATCAAACATCAAACAATGACAAACAATTACTTCTAGATATAAAACAGGAATTGATTGCCATCAAAGAAATTTTATCCACCAAATAAAAAATACATTCCAACATTATGAATAAATTAGTCTTCATTTTAATAGCAAGTATAAGTATCTATACTGCTACTGCACAAGATAATATTGCGTACCAAAAGCCTCCAAAGGAAATACTTGATTTGGTGAATGTTCAACCTGCACCATCAGTAATGATGGATACCAAGAAAGAATATATGATTCTACGTTATAGGAACATGTACAAAACGCTAGAAGATTTAAATCAAGAAGAAATGAGATTGGGTGGATTACGTATAAATCCTGTTTTGAATATTTCTAGCACAATGACTTATTCGACCAATATCATGGTTCAGAAAGTCAAAGGAGGTATAGCCGTTCAAGTTTCTGGTTTGCCTTCACAACCAAAATTGGCTAACTTTAGTTGGTCTTTAAACGAAAAGAAAATTGCATTTACCCATACAACGCAGTCGGGTGTTGAGCTTTGGGTATTAGATATTGAAAAAGCTGAAGCTTCAAAGGTTACAGAAGGTATTCTGAACGCCAATCTAGGTTCACCTATGAGTTGGTTTAATGACAATGAACATTTATTGGTTAAAATGCTACCAGCTAATCGTCCTGCTTTGCTAGATGCCAAAAAGACATTGCCTTCAGGACCGACTGTAGCGGTAAGTAGTGGGAGTAAATCTCAAAATAGAACCTATCAAGATCTTTTGAAGAACCCAATGGATGAAACAAATTTCGAAACATTAGTCTCTTCTGAATTGTACAAAGTGAATATCAAAGGGGAAAAAACATTACTCTTTCCAAAGAATATGTATGTTGGCGAATCATTTTCTCCCGATGGAAATTATATCATGGTATCAACTATTCAGAAACCATTTTCATATATAGTTCCTTACTCAAGATTTCCTATGACAACGATCGTATACAATAAAGTAGGTGAACTCATAAAGACTGTCAATGAAGTCCCTTTGACTGAAGTAATGCCAAAAGGATTTATGGCTGTTCGTAAAGGTAAACGTAGTATTGGTTGGAGAAGCGATGAACCTGCAACATGGGGATATGTAGTAGCTTTGGATGAAGGTGATCCAGCTAAACAAGTAGACTATAGAGATGTAGTTTTTTTGTGGAAAGCTCCTTTTGATAAAGAACCGGTGAGTATCGTAAGAACAAAACAACGTTTTGCTGGGATTGAATGGTGCAATGAACATATCGCTCTAGCTTCAGATAGTTGGTACGATACACGTAATACTAAAACCTATTTATTTGATCCTTCCAATGCTGCTCAAGCCCCTAAAATTATTTTTGATAGAAATGAGCAAGATGTATACTCGGATCCTGGCAATTTTGAAACAAAGAAAAATGACTATGGGAGATATGTGATTGCACTTGAAAATGGAAATGCTTTTTTAATAGGCGATGGTTTTACCAAGGAAGGTCAGTTTCCTTTTATAGATGAGTATAATTTTACATCACTCAAATCGAAGCGTTTGTATCAATCGGCCTTGAAAGATAAAAAAGAAAATATACTTTCAGTGGAGGATTTTAAAAATGGGGTTGCATTGGTTCAAATTGAATCTCCGACAGATTTTCCGAACTACTACTTTAGAAATTATGGTAAGAAAAAGAGCTTAAGTCAAATTACTTCTTTTCCAAATCCATTTGAAAGTATCAAAGATGTGTATAAGGAAGTCATTAAATACCATCGAAAAGATGGGGTAGCACTCAATGGAACTTTATACCTACCAAAAGGTTATGACAGAACTAAAAAAGAAAAATTGCCTTTATTGATTTGGGCTTATCCAGAAGAGTTTAAAGATAAAGCCAGCGCGGGTCAAACAAAGTCAAATCCTAATGAATTTACATTTCCCAATTATGGTTCATTTGTATATTGGGTTACAAGAGGTTATGCGGTATTAGATGATGCCTCATTTCCAATCATAGGAGAGGGGAAAGAAGAACCGAACGATACATTTATACCTCAACTGGTTTCAAATGCAGAAGCAGCTATCGATGCAGTGGATCAATTGGGTTATATCGATCGCAACAAACTTGCAGTTGGAGGTCATTCGTATGGAGCTTTTATGACAGCTAATTTATTGACGCATTCAAAATTGTTTGCTTGTGGTATTGCACGAAGTGGTGCCTATAATCGAACGCTTACACCATTTGGTTTTCAAAGCGAACAACGCAATTATTGGGATGTACCAGGGGTGTATAATTCCATGTCACCTTTCATGAATGCAGACAAAATGAAAACCCCTTTGTTACTTGTACATGGCGAAGCAGATAATAATCCAGGGACATTTACTTTACAAACTGAGCGTTACTTTCAAGCCTTGAAAGGTCTTGGCGCTCCAGCTAAAATGTTGCTATTGCCGAAGGAAAGTCATGGCTATGTTGCTATAGAAAATATTATGCACTTATTGTGGGAACAAGATCAGTTTTTAGAGAAAAATTTAAAAGGGAAATAATTTGCTCAATCAATTATTGTAGATGAGATTCGTAATTGTTTTAATTTTTATTTTAAAGACAACAATTTGTGCGTTAGCGCAAGACTCTTTAAAACAAGTTAAACGTTCAGATTTTAAATATGATACTCTGGTGATTCATGATAAATTTCCAGCATTACGAATAGGTATAGGACTTCAAAAATCATTTTACACTGAATTAGGTATATCATATAATAAAATATATGGTTCAAACTACGGACACTTTGGTTGTTATGATTTTTTTGCATCAGCAATTGTTATTCCTAAAGGTAAAACTCACAAATTTGTTTATGGTGCTAAAATAGGAGTCGAAGGAGGAACCCAGGGTAGTGTAGGAGGTATTGAAATTGCTTATTTATCTGATAAAACTGAACACGATGTCATGATTACGCCTAAACTTGGTTTAGGACTATTTACCTATTTGGTGTTATCCTATGGATATTCATTTTCTACTAATAACAGACCATTTCATAATATTGGTAGACATCAATTTTCAATAGTTAGCAATCTGCCTCCTTTAAAAAATTTTAAGAAAAAGAAAAAGTAGGTTCCTTGTAAATCCAAAATTCAACTTTGGATTTACAAAGAAACCATAATTTACATAGATCTTCTATATTGTCCACCTACTTCAAACAAACCTTTTGTTATTTGACCTAAAGAACAATATTTCACAGCATCCATTAAACCTTCAAAAATGTTCTCATTTTTAATCGCTAAATGTTGTAAGTTTTTTATTTGTTCTTCACCTTTAGCACCGCTTCTTTCCCAAAGATTTTGCACTGTTTTAATTTGAGCTTCTTTTTCTTCGGTTGTTGAACGTATTACTTCTTGTGGCAAAACCGTTGGACTTCCTTTGCTACTCAAGAATGTATTTACACCAATAATTGGGTATTCACCTGTGTGTTTCAATGTTTCGTAATACAAACTTTCTTCTTGTATTTTGCTACGTTGGTACATGGTTTCCATAGCACCTAACACACCACCACGTTCGCTGATTTTATCAAACTCACTCAATACAGCTTCTTCGACTAAATCAGTTAATTCTTCAATAATGAAACTTCCTTGTAATGGATTTTCATTTTTAGCCAAACCTAACTCACGATTTATAATCAATTGAATAGCCATGGCACGACGAACACTTTCTTCGGTAGGTGTGGTAATGGCTTCGTCATAAGCGTTTGTATGTAACGAATTACAGTTATCGTAAATAGCATATAGTGCTTGCAATGTTGTACGAATATCATTGAAATCAATTTCTTGTGCATGCAAACTTCTACCAGATGTTTGAATATGGTATTTTAACATTTGGCTACGCTCATTTCCACCATATTTTAGTTTCATAGCTTTGGACCAAATACGACGAGCAACACGTCCAATAACTGAATATTCAGGGTCAATACCATTGCTGAAGAAGAACGATAAATTTGGTGCAAAATCGTCAATGTTCATTCCACGACTTAAATAATACTCTACAAACGTAAAGCCATTACTTAAAGTAAATGCTAATTGTGAAATAGGGTTTGCACCAGCTTCTGCAATATGATAACCACTAATACTCACACTGTAAAAATTTCGTACACCTTCGTTGATGAAATATTGTTGTACATCACCCATCAAACGCAACGAAAACTCAGTAGAGAAAATACATGTATTTTGTGCTTGATCTTCTTTTAATATATCAGCTTGAACTGTACCTCTAACTTGTTTTAAGGTGTCTGCTTTTATTTTTTCATACACATCTTGTGGCAATACATCATCACCACGAACACCCAATAGCATTAAGCCTAAACCTGTATTTCCTTCTGGTAATTGATCTCTATTTTCTGAAGCAGAATTATCGAAATATTTCGGCCGAAGATGTTCACGACCTTTATAAATTTCTTGAATTTTGGCTTCTACTTCAGCTTCTAAATTATTTTCTTTGATATAAATTTCGCATTGTTGATCAATAGCAGCATTCATAAAAAAGGCAGCAATGATAGATGCCGGACCATTGATGGTCATACTTACCGATGTTTTAGGATCAGCTAAATTAAAGCCCGAATATAATTTTTTTGCATCATCCAAACAGCACACATTCACACCACTATTGCCTACTTTTCCATAAATATCAGGACGATGATGTGGATCGTTTCCATATAACGTAACGCTATCAAAAGCAGTACTTAAACGAGCAGCTGGCAAGCCTTTACTCACATAGTGGAAACGTTTATTGGTGCGTTCAGGGGCGCCTTCACCAGCAAACATACGTGTTGGATCTTCGCCTTCACGTTTGAATGGATAAATACCTGCTGTGTATGGGAACGAACCTGGGAAGTTTTCTTGCAAAGCCCATTGCAAAATTTCACCCCATGCTTCAAATTTCGGAACGGCTACTTTTGGTATTTGCGAATGCGATAAACTTTCAGAATGCGTTTTGATTTTTATTTCTTTATCACGAACTTTAAAGATGAAATATTCATTTTGATAATTTGCTTTTGTAGCTTTCCAATTGTCTAAAAGCACTTTGTTTTTTGGATCAAAATCCAATAATAATTTTGCTTCAACTTCTTGTAATTCTTTAATGAGTCTATCCCCATCAGCAATTTTTTGTGACTGTATGGTTTCAATGGTTTTATAAATGCCAAACAACTGCTGTGCGATATTGCTTTGAGTTTTTGCCCATTTATCATAGCCACGATTATTTTCTGTAATCTCACTTAAATAGCGAACACGTGCTGGCGGGATAATGAATATTTTTTCACTCATTTCATCATGAGCAACAAACGACGTTTCTAATGTTTTATTGCCAGTTTTTTCTACAATTTTTTGCATCAAAGCTTTGTACAAACTATTTGCACCTGGGTCATTAAATTGAGAGGCAATACTACCATACACTGGCATAGTGTCTGCATCTTGGTCAAATAATTTATGATTGCGTTGGTATTGTTTTTTGACATCGCGTAGCGCATCCATACTACCACGTTTATCAAATTTATTGATGGCAATAATATCAGCAAAATCCAACATGTCAATTTTTTCTAATTGAGTTGCAGCACCATATTCAGGTGTCATTACATACAAACAAACATCGCTATGTTCTGTAATTTCTGTATCGCTTTGTCCAATACCACTGGTTTCTAAAATGATTAAATCAAAACCACTGGCTTTTAAAATATCAACAGCATCTTGCACATGTTTGCTCAAAGCCAAATTGCTTTGACGTGTAGCCATCGAACGCATATACACACGTTCGTTTTTGATAGCATTCATTCGAATTCGATCACCTAATAAAGCACCACCAGTTTTTCTTTTTGAGGGATCAACAGAAATGATTCCAATGGTTTTATTTGGAAAATCAATAATAAATCGACGTACCAATTCATCCACCAATGATGATTTTCCTGCACCACCTGTTCCTGTAATTCCTAGTACAGGTGTTGGAATTTCTTTGGTTGAAATGGTTTCACGAACTTTTTTCAACATGGCTTGTGTTTCCACAGCATCAGCAAAATTTTCAGCAGCACTGATGCAACGAGCGATGCTCTTGAAATCACCTTCTTGTAAATGATTAACTTCACCATTTAAATTAGCACCTGTAGCAAAATCGCTTTTCATGATTAAGTCATCAATCATGCCTTGTAATCCCATCGCACGACCATCATCAGGACTATAAATTTTGGTTATGCCATGCGCTTCTAATTCATTTATTTCTTCAGGTAATATAACACCACCACCTCCAGCAAATATTTTGATATGACTACAACCTTTTTCTTTTAAAAGGTCATACATGTATTTCAAATATTCAACATGACCTCCTTGGTAAGACGTCATTGCTATAGCATTTGCATCTTCTTGAATGGCAGTGTCAACCACTTCTTGCACACTTCTATCATGGCCAAGATGAATGACTTCAACGCCACTAGCTTGCATCACTCGTCTCATGACGTTGATACTTGCATCGTGACCGTCAAATAATGATGCTGCTGTAACTATTCTGATTTTATGTTGGGGTGTGTATGACATTGAATTTGTTTTGATACTTTTGAATGACAATCTATTATTTATAGAATTATAAAAAAGCAAATTTAATACAAAAAGCAGCTATAATTCAACACATTTTATCAAATAAACACATAATGCAAAATTCTCAAATTATTATTTTGCAATAGCCATTTTGGCCTTTTTATTTTTGATTTTTTTATCTTTCGACAATTCCAGTACCATACTCATTTTGCTTTTGCGAATCGCAACAAATGAAGTAAAATCTTTGACTTCAATCAAACCGATATCTTCTTTTTTAAGTTGACATATATTGGTCAAAAAGCCTACGATATCAATTTTATTGATTTTGTCTTTTTTGCCATGCGAAATATACAATGTAGACCACACTGGCTTTTCGGGTAAAGTGTATTCTTTACTGGAAGTATATTCGGTAGCAACGGATGTGATATAATTTGGTAATTCCTCTTCAGTAGAATGCAAAACAAACACATTACCACTTCGATCCATACGGGCAGTTCGACCATTTCTATGGGTAAAAACTTCTTCGGATAAAGGTAAATGATAATGTATGATATTCCGAATATGGGCAATATCTAAGCCTCTTGAAGCTAAATCGGTGGTGACTAAAATTAATGAAGTCCCATTTCTAAACTTACACATGGCAGTATCACGCTCATATTGTTCCATTCCGCCGTGATAAAAAACACTATAAATACCTTTTTCGAGCAAAAGCGCATTGACGCGTTCTACTGAATCTCTATGGTTACAAAAAATAATGGTAGGTCTGCTTCCTATTTGACATAGCAGATTGAATAAACTATCTATTTTATCTTTTTCTTCAGACAAAACACTGTAAATACTTAATTGTTCGTCAGATTTTTCATTTTTGTCCATAAAATCAACACGAACTTCGTCTTTTAAGCCAATAAAATCAGGTATTTCGACTGCTTCTGTTGCAGAGGTTAAAAAGATTTGTTCTATAGATGGCATCGATTCAATGATTAATTTCATTTCATCGACAAAACCTAATTCTAACGATTTATCAAATTCATCTATGATGAGTGTTTGTATAGTTCGAGGATCAAAATTGTGACGGCGAATATGATCGGCTAATCGGCCTGGGGTTCCGATAATAATGGAAGGGGTTTGGATTAAATTATTCTCTTCGATCTCACGTTTGTGACCGCCATAGCAAAGCGTGACTTTATATCCAGTAGTAATTTTTCGAAGGACATCATCTATTTGAATCGCCAATTCTCGGGAAGGAACAATGATAATAGCTTGAACGCCTTTAGCGTCTTGTTGTAGTTTTTTCCACAAAGGCAATAGGAATGCAAGCGTTTTGCCCGATCCTGTAGCCGATAATAATATGATATGTTTGTGGTTTTCACTTGCTTCTAAGGTTGCGAGTTGCATCGTATTGAGTTCAGTGATATTGAGATTTTGTAAAGCTTGTTGTACAGCAGTTGAAGTCGATTCCATTTCGGTAAAGATAACACCAGAAGCCCATTTAAGTTAAAAAACTCATGTGCATTAACAGGAATGTAAGTTTCAGGGCCTAAACTAAAAATGTAATTAGAAATATTGATTGAAAATGAAGCTTGCATTGCGGCACCGATAGTAGTGGAAATCCCCTGACGCTTCGGTCAGGGATTTGAACGGATAGCGGGTCTGCCGCCCAAAAAAAAATCATTAAAAA
>JBILCF010000263.1:0-7186 GCA_044353325.1 Chitinophagaceae bacterium
GATCCCAATACGAATTTAACCGCGCGTTTTAGACATTACAATTCGATTATTTTAAATCGATCTTTTAATTTGGTAGACAATAAAGGCAATTGGGAAAGTAATCAACTTCCGTTTACGACATCATTTGATGAAAATTATAATCTTCAAAATATTGATATATTTTTTAATTGGATGTTTAGGCCGGGAAGTCGTTTTGTATTGAGCTACAAGCAATGGCTAAATGATGCTTATTTGTTAAATAGTGATCGAAATGGAGCATACTCAAGAAATGTAGCAAATATTGTACTAGCTCCTAAAGCCTTTGAACTATCTGCCCGATTTATTTATTTTTTGGATTATAATTCTATAAAGAAGCACAAAAAGTGAATTAAATAATAGACATTTTGTGAATTTTATTTTTAAAATACATGTAATACTTTTTTTACCTCAAAGAATTTTCTTTGAAAAGGAATGGTTTAATAGGGGAATGAAACCTATGATTTTTTATCTTTCTGTTAGCTTGTAAACTATTTAGTCTTTAAAACTCCTGCATCTGGGGGTTATTTACTTGTTGGAATGGTTTTAATTTTGATTTTTTTTTAAAGTTATTTCTATCTTTAATTCATTTTATTTAGTACTGAAAATTTAAAGCTTACTTTGCAACATATTGTAAATGAATATGTTATATAATTATTCTATTCGAATAATGTCATCAGAATGTCATTATTTAAAATTTCATGGATTAATATTGGGGGCAAACAGAAATGACAAGCAAAATAGGTTGTATCTTGGCATATAAATTGGATTAAATAGTGCGTGGATGCAAATCAGTGCATTACAATAATATTTTAAAACAATAAAATGAGTGTATTTGTTCATATGAAAAAATGGTTTTTATCGAAATTTTCACTTTTTACTATATTTACCCTACTCGTACTAAGTGTAAAAGGGCAGATTACTGTCAATAATACAAACAATGGGACTGTATTGGCTCAAAAGCTTGCAGGTGATGGTGTGGCTATTTCAAATGCTGTAATGCAATGTGAACAAAATCAGTCTGGTTTATTTGTGGCACTATCTTCTAACTTAGGTGAAGACAGCGGAATTGTTTTAACTACAGGGTTGGCGGCAAGTAACTTTCCTAATACTGGCGTTAATGGAAATGCATCAAGTTTTGCTAATTTCAACCAAGGAAATATAGGTGATGCAGATTTGACAGCTTTAGCAGGGATAGGTACTTTTGATCGCTGTATACTCGAATTTGATTTTAAAGCAAATGGTGATTCTATTTTCTTTAAATATGTATTTGGATCTGAAGAATATCCAAATTTTAATTGTACGGATTATAATGATGTATTTGGTTTTTTTATTTCTGGACCAGGTTACCCCTCACCGCTCAATATTGCTTTAGTTCCTGGAACTACTATACCTGTTGCTATCAATAGTATCAATAATGGAGTAATTTACCCAGGAGGTACAATGAGTAATTGTACTTCAATGGGGGCAGGTTCGCCTTTTACAAATTTGTACATTGATAATTCTGCTGGAACTACCGTAACTTATACAGGATTTACACAACTTCTTACTGCAAAAGCGGTTATACAACCATGTAGCACTTATCATTTAAAATTGGCTATTGCAGATGGTTTTGATCATATCTTAGATTCTGGGGTATTTCTTAAGGCAGGTAGTTTAACTTCTAATACTTTTAAACTGAAGGTTACTACCGATTCATTGAATGGACAAATACCATATGTTTATGAAGGATGTGATACTGCTATTATAAAAATAAAGCGTAAGTTATTTCAAACAAATGTAAATGTTGATACAGTTACTTTGTCAATTTCAGGAACAGCTACATCTGGTGTTGATTATCCCGCATTACAAACAACACATATTTTTAGTGCAAGCATTTCAGATACCGAAAAAATTCTTTACTTGCTTCCGATAAATGACTTGATAACAGAGGGCACAGAATCAGTCAAAATTAAAATATTTGATAAGTGTAATACTGCTATTGATAGTATTCAAATTGACATTAAAGATCCTCCAAAGTTTACATTATTTAATAATGATACAACTATTTGTTTAGGGCAATCTGTTCAGATCGCTGGAGTAAAAGATAATGGATTGTCTTTTTCTTGGTCTCCCACAACAGGTGTAAGTAATCCAAGTTTGTTTAATCCAACTTTAACTCCGACCACCACAACAACTTATATTCTAACCGCAAATTATGGGAGTTGTGCAGCTATTAAAGATACGATTACAGTGAATGTTCAGCCATTGCCTACTATTTCTTTGGCTCCAACAAATGTCCTATGCAATGGCAGCTTAACAGGCAGTATTATTGCGACTGGTACTGCAGTCTCTCTTCCTCTTTCATTCACAATAAATCCACCTGGTAGTTCATTGAGTGGGTCACCTGCAGCCTTTAATAATTTGGGTGCTGGTTCTTATACTGTCACTGCAACAAGTGGTTTAGGATGTACTTTAACTTCAAGTGTAACATTAACTCAACCTTCTGCAATAGTTTGGAATTCAGTTACTGGTTCAAACATTGCTTGTAACGGAGGTAATATTGGAACCATTTCTAGCAATGCTTCTGGCGGAAATGGGACATTATCTTATACATTAATGCCCAATAATATTACAAATTCTACAGGTTCATTTAATGCTTTAGCTTCAGGTACTTATACCGTTTCTGCCAAAGATGCAAACAATTGTTCTATAACTAGCATTATTGTGATTTCACAAACATTAGGTTTGACATGGAACAATGTGAATGTAAGTCCAATTCAATGTAATGGACAATTAAATGGAGCTATAACGGTTTCTGTTAGTGGTGGTTCTGGAACAATAACATACACTAAGAATCCTAATACTTCGACCAACACGACAGGTGTTTTTAGTAACATTGGTGCAAATACATACACTATCTCAGCAATTGATGCAAATGGTTGTACTGCTCAAACTATAATTAATTTGACACAACCTAATCCTATCGTTTTTCAACCAGGTGCAAATACTAATGTATTATGCTTTGGTGAAAGTACAGGATCAATTAGTATGCCTGCAACAGGAGGTAGTGGGGCATTGTCATATTTATTGTTACCAATAAATCTAACCAATTCAACTGGTTTGTTTACTGGATTAACATCAGGTGTATTTACGGTCAGTGTTACAGATGCAAATGGTTGTACCAATTCTACTTCAATTTCGATTTCACAACCTACGCAACTAAATATTACCAATGTTGTAACGACTATTCCAACATGTATTCCAGGAAATAATGGTGCTATTTCATTCAGTGGATCAGGAGGTACAGGCCCTTACACATACAAATTAAATGCTGGAAGTTTTCAGGCAGGTAATTCCTTTAGTACTTTATCATCGAGTATTTATACCATCACTATTAAAGATGCAAATAATTGTACGAAAACATCTATAGTTAACTTAGTTTCACCTAATATTCCTACAATCACTAATAATACCTTACCACCAACTTGTACAAGTACAACTGTGAATCTAAGTGTGCTTGCATCTAATGGTATTCCGCCTTATGTCTATACTTTAATGCCCAATAACTTAAGTAATTCGACTGGCCTTTTTCCAAACATGACTATACCAGCTACATATACTGTAACAGTAACTGGCCAAAATGGTTGCTCTGCAACTATAGTCATTCCGTTAACGATACCTCCAGGCTTGGCATGGGGAGCGTTTTCAATTGCTCAAATACCTTGCACTGGTGGTAATACAGGCGCTATAACTGCAACAGTAGCATCAGGCACAAACCCTTTAACCTTTGTTTTAAATCCAGGTAATGTCACAAATTCAACTGGTATTTTTACAAATCTTGCACCTAATACCTACAGTATAACTGTAGTAGATGCAAATGGATGTACTACAGCTTCGAATGTAAATATTGGTATTCTGCCTTCTGTAACATTTAACTCAGTAAATCATACAAATATCAGTTGTAATGGTCAAAATAATGGTGCTATAAATGTATCTGCAACAGGTTTTGGACCGGTCAACTATACGTTGCAACCAGGAGCAATTACAAATAATAATGGTAATTTTTTAAACTTAACTGTCGGTACTTATACTATTAATGCTGCAGATGGAGGAAACTGTCCAGCAAGCACAGTTGTAACAATTACACAACCAAATCCTTTATTTATAGCTAGCGTAAATTCCACAATACCAACTTGTGTACCGGGCGGTGATGGAAGCCTTACCATTAATAATTCGGGGGGGACAACTCCATATTTGTATTCTTTGAATAATGGACCAAATCAAGCTAATACTGTATTTTTGAATTTATCTATTGCAACATATACCGTTAAGGTTACTGACGCAAATGGATGTACGGTTACAAGTGTATATAATTTGCAAAATCCAACTGCCCCTTCTTTTTCGAGTTTAACTTCAAATCAACTAGCTTGCGCAGGCATTGCTTCAGGTACAATAACTGCTCTTGTAAATGGAGGTGCAAATCCTTTAAATTATACTATAAATCCGTTAGGATTATCCAATACAACTGGTATTTTTTCTAACCTACCAGTGAATACATATACTGTTACAGTTGCAGATGCTAATGGTTGTGCAATAACATCTACTATCTCTATTAATCAGCCTTCACAAGTAGCATGGACTTCGATTGTTCCTTCAAATGTAACGTGCATGAACAATGCAGATGGAATGGCAAATGCATTGGCATCGGGTGGGGTAGGTATATTTACTTACAATGTAAATCCAGGAAATATTTCAAACACAAATGGACAATTTACTAATTTGTCGCCAAACAATTATACAATCGTAGCAACAGATGCAAATGGTTGTAGTATCACCTCTACTTTTCAAATTACTCAGCCTCCAATTTTATCTTGGACTAACACTATAGTTACTAATGCTTGTAATAATGTATTAGGTTCCTATTCAACAACATTAAATGGAGGAACACCATTTTATACTTATACATTGAATCCAGGAAGTTTAAATAATTCAACGGGCTTATTTCAATCTTTAGCTGCTGGTTCTTATACAATTGTAGGTACAGATGCTAACAATTGTACATTGTCTTCCGTATTTTCAATTTTAACTTCCCCTCTTATTACGATTTCGACTATTTCTAATACTGTTCCAAGTTGTAATCCAGGAAATAATGCATCTATTACGTTCACCGCATTAGGAGGAGCTTCTCCATTATTATATAATTTAAATGGCGGATCAAATCAATCTACTTCTATTTTTAATGGGCTAGGTGTGTCTATTTATACCGTCAATGTCATTGATGCAATTGGTTGTTCTATTTCAACTACTGTAAATATTTCTAATCCTAGTTCACCTTCATTTTCAGCTGTTAGTTCTACGCCTATTTTATGTTTTGCAGGTACTTCTTCAATTTCGTCAACTGCTAGTGGTGGAGTAGGTAGTTTGTCATATACAATGAATCCTGGGGCAATAAATAGTGCAACTGGTATTTTCAATTCAGTTTCATCAAATAATTATACCATTACGGTCACTGACGCAAATAATTGCACGGCCACAACAAATTATATTTTAAGTCAACCTACATTGATGATATGGGATTCTATCGATAAAAGAGATGTGTCTTGTTTCGGGGGTACTAATGGTATAGTTACGAGTTCTGCTTCTGGTGGTACTGGATTAATTACTTACACTTTAACTCCTCCAGGTATTTCAAATATTTCGGGTTCATTTTTTGGTTTAGGTATTGGAGCGTATACGTTAATTGCTACAGATAGTAATGGATGTGTTTTGTCTTCGAATTTTATAATTAATCAAGCTCCACCAATAGTTTGGGCAACAGCCAATAGTAATTCACCACTTTGCTTTAATGGGACAAATGGTAGTATTCAGGTTTTAGCAACTGGTGGCAATGGAGGATTTGAATATACTTTAATGCCAGGGGCTGTTTTAAATACAACTGGAAGTTTTACAAATTTAGTTGCAGGAACATATACTATAACTGCTAAAGATATAAAATCTTGCACATTATCGACGGTCTTAACAGTTTCTCCAACTCCTGCTGTCCAGCTAGGCAATATAAATACAACATTCGCAACTTGTAACCCAGGATGTGACGGTACTGCATTATTATCTGGCGTTGGGGGCAACTCTGTTTATTCGTACGCTGTGAATGGAGGTGCTTTTCAAGCCTCTCCCAATTATGCTAATTTATGTGCGGCTGTATATACAGTTGTTGTTCAAGATGGAAACAATTGTACGGGTTCAGGGACTTTTTCAATAACAACTGCAAATGGACCTTCTTCTTTGACAGCATCAGTTACACCGGTTACTTGTAATGGACTAATTGATGGACAAATATCAACAACAATTGTCGGCGGTACGGGTACAATTACTTATACTATTCTTCCTATTAATATATCAAACACTAATGGTAATTTCAATGGTTTAGGGGCAGGAAATTATACGATTAGTGCATCAGATGCGAATGGTTGTACGATTAGTACTTCACCTGTCATGACGCAACCTTTCCCGCTTTTGTTGACAGGTACAAATGTCACAAATGTAACTTGCTTTAATGTCACCAATGGGGCTGTTTCAACAACAGCTATTGGGGGGAATGGGAGTTATGTGTATTCGCTTACGCCTTCAGCACAATCAAATAGTACAGGTATATTTAACACTTTGGCGGCAAATGTTTACACCATAAATGTGGTTGATGCAAATGGATGTACGAATTCAGCTTCTGTAAATATTACATCTCCAACATTATTGACACCTACTATTCCCGTTCTTACAAATGTTAGTTGTTTTGGTGGAGCAAATGGAACATCAAGTGTGACATTCTCGGGTGGCACTGGCGCTATCAATTATACCTTGATGCCCGGAAATTTCACAAATACAACTGGAAGTTTTTCTGGATTAGCCTTTGGCTCATATACAATTACTGCTACTGATGTCAATCTATGTACTGGAACTATTTCGTTTAGTATTACACAACCAACACAACTTGCAATCACCGCAGCCTCGCCTACCGTCGCATCATGTGCTCCAGGTGGGGATGCAACAATTACTATATATTCAACTGGAGGGACTGTTCCCTATACTTATGCAGTAAATAATTCACCTTTTCAATCCGGAAATTATTTTACTAATATTGGTAATGCAGGGAATTATACTGTTACCGTGTTAGATGGATTAGGTTGTTCAGTAA
>JBILCF010000030.1:0-19381 GCA_044353325.1 Chitinophagaceae bacterium
TCATGTACGAAACAAATAATACCGATGTGAAATATGGACTACTGTATGATTTGGTCTACGACACAAATCACATTGGTATAATGTTTGGCTGGATACCATTCAATTGAGAATGAAACAACTCAATTTGGAATGAGAAAAATCACTCGATATGAAAGATAATTTCCAAAATATTCAATAGTTAAAATGAAGTAGTCGATCTAGTTTGCGTCATCCAAAACCCTCCTTTGGAGAGCAGGGAGGCTTTTTTTATTGCTCAATGAATGAAATATAGTTGAACGGTGCCAACGCCAAATAGATGAAAAATGAGATAGATTCGATACCAAAAAAAATTAATCTTTTGAACGAATGCTTAAAAGTATATTATTATAGCTATAGGATAATATGATAGGTTCATGATTGTTTTTGTAATAATAATGACATAAATTGTTGATCAATTTATTCAATCTAATTTCTTATGTATAGAAAGTTTATTGTTATAGTCATTTGTTTGTACAATATGATGAGTGTTAATGCTCAACAAAATATTGTGACCTATGTAGGTAACTCAGGTCGAGAAACGCTGTATGATGTGACTGAATTGTCCAATGGTACATTTTTGGTTTGCGGCTATACTGAGTCTCTCACATGGATAAATGCTTCAGTGCCTGTTACTCAGTTAACTTATACCGGCAGTATTCCAAATGCATTAGGCTCGGATCGATATGGTTTTATCATGCAGTTGTCAACCAATATGCAACAAATATTACAAGTTGTTCATTTTCCAAAAGGTGTGGTTGAGGATATTCGATTTATTAAAACAAATGCTAGACCGTATACAACTACGGGTGATTTGTTTATAAGCTGTAACACATCCGACAACGATGCCAATAATGGTGGCTATATCCTAGCAAAGCTCAACAATAATTTTGTGAATGGAATACCGAATAGTTTAAGTTGGTTTATGCCCGTATGGGCTAAAAGCTATGCTAAAACATACCATCCTTGGGATGTGACGAGCAAAGGTGAAGTCCATTATGTGAGCGGAGAAGCACATGGCTACGATTGGAGTGCTCTATATTGTTTGAATGCTCAAGGTAAACGTAAGATAGTCCAAAATTGGCGTACGCATTGGCTCAAAAATGGAACAGAGTGGAATGGAACTCCAGCATCTTCAAATCCTTTTAATACCTTAGATTCAGTAAATTATTCTGGTATTGCATTGAAGTTAGCTGGTCGATGTGAATTGAGAAGTTGGACAACTTCAGATTTCAATTTAGTGTCCAATGATGGTAATGGTGGAACAAAAAAAGGAAAATGGCCCGCTGATTTTTTATTCAATTCGCCTTGCGATCCGCAAAATCCTACTGCAAATTCACCTGGATACAACGGTTACTCTCCAGAAGCATGTTGTCCTGTATGGGGTGCGAGTTCCATAGCTGTGGATAGAAGGACAAATACATTGTATGTTGGCATGAATTTTAAAAGCTATTATAATCCAGCTTCATCTCCGGATTTTGAACCTGCGGTTATTTCATTTGATAGTTTGGGCACTTTGCGATGGTGGAGTAGATTGTGCCATGAGATAACACCGCAAGGTGATACTGTGGGTTCTATACCTGATCAATATGTCGATGCTTTAGCAATAGATTATACCAACGATAGAATAATCGTTGCAGCACGTGCGCATGGAAATAACACTGAGAATTTGTGGGAAGGAAACACCATTGCACTTAATCCGAATGCACAAGGTTTTCAAAATCAATTTACAGGAACGAATGGCAATATACATGAATCGTGGTTGGGCGCTTTAAACTTAAATGATGGTAGTATTACAGCATCTACATTTGTAGCTGAGCTGGCTGAAGCCACTGGAGGTCTGGGTACGACACATGCTGATCCAAATCTTGATGGATGGCCTGATCCCAACACAGGATGGCCTGATGTCAATACAACCTATATTGGCAAGAACAATATCAAAGTTTCAAGCAATGGGGATGTTTGTATTTTAGGAGTTGGAAGAAGAACCATAACCACAAAGAATGCATATCAAAAAATGGTCAAACCCACTTGGGGTGGAAAAAGTAGTTGGAATAGTTTTGTACGTGTATATGATAAGAATTTAAGATATCCCAAATATTCATCCTTAGTAGTAGGGCAGTGGGATACACTAACACAAGCCGGTGGCGACAATACAGAGCTTTTTGGCATTTTTAAAACCAGCAAAGGTGTTATAGCAGTTGGCCGACAAAAAGCGGATGCCAACAATGCTCCGATTGGTAATATGTTACCCGTAGTGAATGTGCCATCTTGGGGTAATGCTACACCGAATGGTGAATCTGGAATTTTTGTTTACTACGTTTCTGATAGTTTGAATAATTCAAATGATCAGTCATTGTCTATCAATGAAGCAACAAATGCTATTCCGTTGGAAATTTATCCTAATCCTGTAAATCATACATTGTATATCAAAAGTTCGTTGAATTATTTATCCTTTGATTATGGTATTTATGATATTACAGGTAGATTGTTACAGTCAGGTAATGATACCAAGTCGAAAGTAATCAATGTTTCTGCATTGCAAGCTGGAGTGTATTTGTTTGTCGTCAATATGGATTCGAGATATCAACAGTTTAAATTTGTTAAGCTGTAATTGAAATTCGATTATTATCGCAATCGTTCTAAGTCTATTTTAAATTGTATTATATATTTGTTGATTAATTAATTGATTTTATTTTTTAAAATTATTTTTCGTCATAAAAGAATACTTTATGTAGCTCACATTATGTCTAAATCAAATCTCAACAACCAAGTATCTTTATTTTTAGATGAATTGAATCATCCCTTTAGAAGTGAAATAGAGAATTTGCGAAATTGTATTTTACTAGCTCAACCCAAGTTAAACGAAAATATTAAATGGAATGGTCCTAACTACAGTCATGGAGAAGAGGATAGAGTGACTATGAGAGTTCAGCCATTAAAAAAGCAAGTGCAACTTATTTTGCATCGTGGTGCAAAAAAAACAAGTGCAACCCGAAAGTAAATTAATATCGACGAATACTAAATTATTGGTTTGGAAAGAAAAGGATCGAGCAGTAGTGACATTTAAATCAATGGATGAAATAGAAAATAGCAAACTGGAATTGACTGAAATTATCCAAGATTGGATTAAGGCAAGTATCTAAGATGGTTTTTATTAGGAAAACTAATTATGACTACATTGTTTATATTGCAGGCTATTATTTTAAATTACATTTAACGCATCTGTTATTTCTTGTATATGATCAATCTCGACAACGCTATTATTTCAAAATGTATTGTACATAAAGTTGGTAATTCTTATGCCAGTGAGCAATCTGTGTTTTCAAATCTTGAAATGGATTTGGAGCAGCATGAGCTACTTGAAATTCAAAAAATATTTACAAAAAATTTCAAATCGCCATTAAAAGCAAATCGATTTATGCATCCTATTGATTTAAATCAAAATGTAATGTATAAGTTGGTAGTAGATATGTTTGAATCTGATGCCAATTACCTTCGGAATACCAAAAATATTGTAAAGTATTTATTTGAACAGTCTACCCATTATTCCATCAAGTCGGGCGAAGTTTTTATCATGAATTTTGAAGATGTTGTTCATCAAGATGTACTATCCAATGCAATTGGAATTTTTAAAATTGAAAATTCAACCAATTTTATTAAATCGGATTATCATCAAAATTCAATTAGTGTTTTTCTGGATAAAGGCATTGTTGGGCGAAATATAGAGAAGGGCTGTATCGTGTTTAACAGCGATCAGCACGATGGTTATATTGTGTACAGCTATGAGAAAAATAATTCGGATACAAACTACTGGAACAAGAATTTTCTTTCAATAGTCAAACGAGAGGATAGTTTTAATACGACATCTGCTTTATTGGAGACTTATCGGGATTTTGTTATGAATGACATTCCTGCAGAATCGATGTCAAAAAAAGAGAAAATAGAATTGATTACAAAATCAATTGAATACGTAGGTGAGCAAGAAGAGAGTTTGAGTGTAGAGGAGTTTATACAAACTACTTTGGTTGATAAAGGCGCACAAGAACAATACAAAACCTATTTGGACAACTACAAAGAAGCCTAT
Source organism: Chitinophagaceae bacterium (assembly GCA_044353325.1). GTDB lineage: Bacteria > Bacteroidota > Bacteroidia > Chitinophagales > Chitinophagaceae > OLB11. Next base: position 4,103 of record JBILCF010000030.1, read on the forward strand.
GAAGTCGAAATGGAGGATACCTTGGTCGTTTCAAAAGATGCAGTGAAATATCAACAAAAGAAGTTTAAGAAAGTAATCAAGCTAGATAAGAATTTTCATATTTATGTCCATACCAACGACGATTTAATGGAAACTGGCATCGACGAACTTGGGCGCAAATATTATAAATTGTATTTTGATCAGGAATTATAAATTGTTAAATGTGAAAAATAATAATATGTTATTTTTATAACAAATTTCTCAAAAAACTTGCATGTATGGCCTGAAAAGTAAACATTTGCAAAATAAATATATATCTATGAGCAATTTACGTTTCGATGCCATCCAAAATTTATCCAATGGTGCACAAAATGTGTTGGGGTATGGCGATCAAAAAATCACCTCTTTTTTTGGTAGTAATGTTTTTACGGGCAAAATAGCTCGTGAGTATTTGAGCGATGAAGCTTATAAAAGCTTGATGAACTCGATTAAAACTGGAAGTAAAATAGACCGTAAAATGGCCGAGCAGATTGCCAATGGCATGAAAGCATGGGCTATGGAAAAGGGAGTTTCGCATTTTTCACACTGGTTTCAACCTTTGACAGGTGGTACAGCTGAAAAGCACGATTCATTTTTTACATTAAAAGGTGATGGTACTCCACTAGAAATTTTTGATGGTGATGCTTTAACGCAACAAGAACCTGATGCATCTAGTTTTCCAAACGGCGGTATTCGTGCTACGTTCGAAGCTCGTGGATATACAGCGTGGGATCCAACCTCGCCAGCATTTATATTGGAAACTGCAACGGGTAAAACCATGTGTATTCCGACAATATTTATATCTTATTCAGGTGAGTCTCTAGATACTAAAACACCATTGTTGAAAGCCTTGGATTTAGTAACCAAAGCGTCTTTGGATGTTTGTCATTATTTCGATAAAAACATTTCTCGCGTAGCGCCTACCTTAGGTTGGGAGCAAGAATATTTTGTGATAGAAGAGTCTATGGCTAATGCACGTCCAGATTTATTGGCTACTGGTCGTACGTTGTACGGTCATACACCTGCTAAAGGTCAACAATTGGATGATCATTATTTTGGAGCTATTCCAGAGCGTGTATTTGCATACATGCAAGATTTTGAACAAGAAGCCTACAAATTGGGTATTCCTTTACGTACTCGTCACAATGAAGTCGCTCCATCTCAATTTGAATGTGCACCTATATTTGAAGAAGTCAATATTGCTGTCGATCACAATTCCTTGTTGATGGAAGTGATGAATCGCGTTGCGAAGCGTCACAAATTGAAAGTGTTGATGCACGAAAAACCATTTGCAGGTGTTAATGGTAGCGGTAAACATAACAACTGGAGTTTGGCAACAGACACTGGTATCAACCTTTTAGCCCCAGGCAAAACACCACGTACAAACTTGATGTTTTTGACTTTCTTTGTCAATGTGTTGAAAGCTGTTCACGATCATGCCGATTTATTGCGCGCTTCAATAGCATCTTCTAACAATGATCATCGTTTGGGCGCAAACGAAGCGCCTCCAGCAATCATTTCAGTATTTGTTGGTAAGTATTTGACTGATGTTTTGCACGAAGTAGAAGAGCGTGTAACAGGTAAGTTTACTGAGCAAGATGAGGTAATTCTCAAAATGGATATTCACAAAAATATTCCAGAATTGTTGATGGACAATACTGATCGTAATCGAACAAGTCCGTTTGCATTTACAGGCAATAAATTTGAATTCCGTGCAGTAGGTTCAAGTGCCAATTGTGCATGGCCTATGACGATTTTGAATACCATCATGGCTGATACTTTGATCAACTTCAAAAAAGAAGTTGATGCATTGATCGAAAAAGGAGAGAAAAAAGAAATCGCTTTACTTCATATCATTCGCAAATACATCACAGAAAGCAAGAATATATGCTTTGAAGGTGACAACTACAGCGAAGCTTGGGCGCAAGAAGCAGCAAAAAGAGGGTTAAACAACTTCAAGGATACGCCAAGAGCATTGGATGTTTTTGGTAAAGAAAAAACAAAAGATTTATTTAAAAACCATGGCATCTTTACGCACATTGAAACAGAAGCTCGTCATGAAATTATGCTTGAAGAATATGTCAAAAAAGTTCAAATTGAAGCACGTTTGATGGGGTATTTGGCTAGTAATTCAATTTTACCACCTTCTATTCAATATCAAAATACATTGATCGAAAATGTCAAAGGTTTGAAAGAAATTGGATTAAACCCAGAATCATATCGTTCTCAAATAGAAATCATTGAAGTGATTTCGAAGCATATCAATGGTGTAAGTGATAATGTAGAAAAGATGATAGAAGAGCGCAAAAAAGCCAATGAAATTGAAAGTATGCACGAACGTGCTGTGGCATATTGCGACATGGTTAAACCATATTTTGATACCATCCGTTATCATGCTGATAAGCTTGAATTGATCGTAGATGATAAACTTTGGGCATTACCAAAATATCGCGAAATGTTATTTTTACGATAGACTTTCATTCAAATATAGAATTAAGAAAAGCTACCCTAGTGGTAGCTTTTTTATTTGCAATAAAAATGTTTATTGTTAAGAAAGGGTATAATTTTTTTTCGATATTTATTTGATTATATTATAATTTTTATACTCAAAAAAATGCTTACCTGTCAGGAGAAATAATATCTTTTTAAAGCGTTCTTTTGGTTTCAGTTTTATGTTTTTTTTGTCAAATACAAAGGTCCAATCTTGATTGGCGATATGAGATTTCATGACTGAAGGGTGGGAGCCAGTAAATAAAACTAAGCCATCAATATTGCTATAATCGAATTCATCTAAATCCTTGAAGTTTTTATTATCGCTCCAATATTGTTGAATTCCTGCATTTTTAGCTTGCATTTTTTTAGGTGGTCGTACCCAGCCATAATGGTAAACAGAGGCTTTAGTTTCTATCACATTCAGCTTTTCGTTTGGCGATTTTCTAAAACCTTGGGCATCTTTATAAGAAAATATCGATTTATTATTTTTAATGAGTCTTATTTCCTTTCTATACCATCGTGAGGTAGAGCCAATGTAGTCAAAACTCCCCCAAAAGTGTTTGTATTGGAGCAAAATTCCATCAACTTGATCATGTTCATTGGCTTTTTGAATGCTAGCTTGAATAAGCGGGTAATCATGTTCATGCAAAACTTCATCTGCTTGTAGGTAAAGACACCAGTCAAATGTAGATGGAATTTGTTGAAAAGCTTTGTTCGTCTCCGCTGCTAATACTTCGCCATTTTTAGTCAGGGATTTATCCCAAGTACTATGCAAAATAATGATTTTTTCGGATTTTATCGATCGTATTAGTTCTTCGGTATTGTCTTCTCCGTCACCAATAGAAACAAAAAATTGGTCGCAAAGTGGCAGTGCAGAGAGAATACTTTCAACTACTGGGTAGCCATATTTAACAGCATTTTTTATAATCGTAAATCCAGCTATTTTCATTATTATTGTAATATATTCACAAAAATAGGCTTAAGCGCTTAGTTTTGGTGCAATATGCTCCTCATTTCGTTAAAAGTAGTTTTTAAATGTAAATAGGATGCAAAAAGCAATTATTTTTCTAATTTTCAATAAATTAATCTTAAAAAAATTTGTTGCTTTAAAGATTAAGATTACCTTTGCACTCCCAAAAATTAGATAGGGACAAAATCTATGTCGCAACGAATCAGAATAAAACTCAAATCTTACGACCATAACCTGGTGGACAAATCGGCTGAGAAAATAGCCAAAACAGTTCGCAGTACAGGCGCTGTGGTAACCGGTCCCATGCCATTACCAACAGAGAAGAAAATATTCACCGTACTACGTTCTCCATTTGTCAACAAGAAGGCTCGTGAGCAATTCCAATTATGTACGCACAAGCGCTTAATGGATATATACACTTCATCTTCAAAAACAGTGGATGCTCTATCTAAGTTAGATTTACCATCTGGGGTAGAAGTAGAAATAAAAGCTTAATTTTTTTATTAACATATAGATCATTGTCATCCTCGATATAACAAACCGAGGCGCTGACTAAAAATAAAAAGAGAATGAAAGGAATTATAGGAAAAAAAGTTGGCATGACCAGCATTTTCGAAGCCAATGGCAAGCAGACTGCTTGTACCATCATTGAAGCAGGCCCTTGTGTTGTGACACAAGTAAAGACTGAGGCTTCTGATGGTTATAATGCATTACAGATAGCTTATGGTGATAAAAAAGAAAAAAATAGCAACAAGTCTATGATGGCTCACTTTGCAAAAGCTAACACGGGAGCTAAGTCTATCGTGAAAGAATTGCGTAATTGTGATCTTGAACGTAGTCTTGGTGAAACTATTACATGTGATATCTTTGCTGAAGGCGATACCGTAAGTGTAATCGGTACTACTAAAGGTAAAGGTTTCCAAGGTGTTGTAAAACGTCACGGATTTAGTGGTGTTGGTGAAGCATCTCATGGTCAACACGATCGTCAAAGAGCTCCAGGTTCTATTGGTGGTTCATCTTATCCTTCACGTGTATTCAAAGGAATGCGCATGGCTGGTCAAATGGGTGGAGATCAAGTAAAAGTAAAAGCTTTGAAAGTTTTAAAAATATTCCCTGAGAAAAACTACGTTATTGTAAGTGGTTCTATCCCAGGTCACAATGGTTCAATCGTATTAATTCAAAAGTAAGAGTAGCATGCAAATAGACGTATTAAATATAAAAGGACAATCCACAGGTCGCCAAGTGGAATTACCTGCTGAATTCTTCGGAGTTGAGCCTAACGATCACCTGATTTACTTAGCTGTAAAACAGTATTTGGCTACACAACGTCAAGGAACATCTAAAGTAAAAACTCGTGCTGAGGTACAAGGTGCTTCTAGAAAACTACACAAGCAAAAAGGTACTGGTGGCGCTCGTAAGGGTAATATCCGTAACCCATTGTATAAAGGTGGTGGTACTATTTTTGGGCCAAAACCTCGTGATTATGCTTTCAAATTAAACAAACAAGTCAAAAACTTAGCGTTTTATTCAGCATTATCTCACAAAGCTAAAGCTAGTAGCATTATAGTAGTTGAAGACATTAATATGGATTCTCCAAAGACTAAAGAATTTTCTGAAATCATGAAAAATCTTAATCTTTCAAACACAAAAACTTTGTTTTTGTTAGGCGACTATAATGATAACGTCTTCTTAAGTACACGTAATATCCCTCGTGTTAAAACAAATGTTTTTCATAGTGCAAACACTTATGATGTTATGAATGCAACAACATTGTTGATTACTGAAAATGTAGTTAAGCAATTTGCAGAAACTGAAGAAGAAGCGTAAATAATTAGGTTAAACACCAAAAAAGAAAAAAATGAAACCGTCAGAAGTAATAAAAAAACCAATTGTCACAGAAAAAGTGAACAAACAAACTGAGAAGTTTAACCGATACAGTTTTGTTGTAGACAAACGTGCAAACAAATTGGAAATCAAAAAAGCCGTGGAAGAATTCTACAATGTACGTGTTGACGATGTGAACACTTCAGTAGTACCAGGCAAAACTAAAAGTCGTATGACAAAAGCTGGTATCCTTACAGGACGTAAGCCATCATACAAAAAAGCAACAGTTACTGTTGCTGCAGGAGAAACAATTGATTTATACGCATTTTAATATATAAACGAAAATGGCATTAAAAAAATACAAACCGGTCACAGCAGGAACTCGTTGGAGAATTGGTAACGCATATGCGGAAATTACAACCAATGTTCCAGAGAAATCATTGCTTGAACCTCAGAAAAGAACTGGTGGTCGTAACGCTCAAGGACATCGTTCAATGCGCTACATCGGTGGTGGTCACAAAAAAATGTATCGTCTGATTGATTTCAAACGTGACAAGAAAAATATACCAGCTACAGTTAAATCTGTAGAATATGATCCAAACCGTACTTCTTTCATCGCATTGTTAAACTATGCTGATGGCGAAAAACGTTACATCATTGCACCTCAAGGTATTGAAGTTGGTATGACAGTTATGAGTGGTGATGCAGTAGCTCCAGAAGTTGGAAATACATTACCATTGAAAAGCATGCCATTAGGTACTGTTGTTCATAACATCGAATTGCAACCAGGTCAAGGTGGAATCATAGCACGTAGTGCAGGAGCTTCTGCTCAATTGAATGCAAAAGAAGAGAAATACGCTGTATTGAAAATGCCTTCTGGCGAATTACGCAAAGTATTAATCAATTGTTGCGCAACTGTAGGTTCTGTATCAAATTCAGATCATGCATTGGAAACAGCTGGTAAAGCAGGTGTAAACCGTTGGAAGGGTATTCGTCCTCGTAATAGAGGTGTAGCTATGAATCCAGTAGATCATCCGATGGGTGGTGGTGAAGGTCGCTCTTCAGGTGGACATCCACGTTCTCGTACGGGTAAATACGCTAAAGGTGAAAAAACTCGTAAGAAAAAAGGTTCTGACAAGTTGATCATCGTTCGTAGCAATGGTAAAAAATTAAAAAACTAATCTAAAATAACTAATTAATGGCTCGTTCAATAAGTAAAGGTCCTTATATAGATGCAAAACTTGAGAAAAAAGTGTTGAACATCAACGAAGGATCATCCAAGAAATCGGTAATCAAAACATGGAGCAGACGTTCAACAATCACTCCTGATTTTGTAGGACACACGTTTGCAGTACACAATGGTAATAAATTTATCCCTGTATATGTGACAGAGTTCATGGTAGGTCATAAATTGGGTGAATTTTCACCAACACGAAATTTTAAATCACACAGCGGTAGCAAATAAAGAAATTTAACAAAATGGAAGCAGTAGCACGTTTAAGAAATTATCCTACATCACCTCGTAAAATGCGTTTGTTAGCAGATGTCATTAGAGGTATGGAAGTAGAGAAAGCGGTAAGCTTTTTGAAATTCAATGCACAGCACTCGTCAGTGCCTTTAGAAAAACTATTGCTTAGTGCAGTAGCAAACTGGAAAGTTAAGAACGAAGATGGTGACGTTTCAACATTGATCGTAAAGACGATATTTGTAGATGGAGCTCGTACAATCAAACGTATGATGCCTGCACCACAAGGACGTGCTTACAGAAAACTGAAAAGAAGCAATCACGTAACGCTAATTGTAGATCAAAAAAACGCAACTAAATAAATTATAAACGATAAGCAGATTAAACCTCTGTTTTGAAAATAAAATAAAAATGGGTCAAAAAACAAATCCAATAGCCAGTAGATTAGGAATCGTCCGAGGATGGGATAGTAGTTGGTATGGTAGCAAAAAAGACTACGCCGGCAAACTTATCGAAGATCACAAAATCAGAACTTACCTTAATGCTCGTATCAATAAAGGCGGTATTGCTAAAATTGTTATCGAACGTATGTTAGGAAAATTGATCGTGACAATTCACACCTCTCGTCCAGGTATCATCATCGGAAAGGGTGGTCAAGAAGTTGATCGTATCAAAGAAGAATTGAAGAAATTGACTGGTAAAGATGATGTTCAAATCAATATACTTGAGATTCGTCGACCTGAATTGGATGCACAAATTGTTGCTGACTCAATAGCAAAACAAATTGAAGGACGTGTTAACTACAAGCGCGCAGTTAAAATGGCTATTCAAACTACAATGAGAATGGGTGCTGAAGGTATTAAAGTGAAAGTAGGTGGTCGTTTAGGTGGTGCTGAGATTGCACGTAGCGAAGAAATCAAACAAGGCCGTACACCCTTACATACTTTCCGTATGGATATAGATTATGCTAATGTATTTGCATTAACTGTTTACGGAAAAATTGGTATTAAAGTATGGATTTGTAAAGGTGAAGTATTGGCTAAACGTGATTTGAATCCAAATATAGTTGCGGGTAACGACAAACGTGGTGGTTTTGAACGCCAAGGTTTTACAGGCAATGATCGTGGAGGAGATAGAAGAGGTGGTGGAACAGGTGGAGACCGTAGAGGTGGTGGAAATCGTGGTGGCGGAAAAAGCACAGGAACTAAAAATTAATTTTGAACAAGTCTAACAAGAAATAGAGCATGTTACAACCAAAAAGAACGAAACACAGAAAAGCGCATAAAGGAAGAATTAAGGGCGATGCGAAAAGAGGAGCAACCTTAGCGTTTGGTACATTTGGACTAAAATCTTTAGAGCCAAAATGGATTACTAATCGTCAAATTGAAGCTGCACGTCAAGCAATGACTCGTCATATGAAACGTGAAGGTAATGTTTGGATTCGCATATTTCCTGATAAACCTATAACTGCAAAACCAGCCGAAGTACGTATGGGTAAAGGTAAAGGTAACTTAGAATACTACGCTGCTGTTGTAAAACCAGGACGTATTATGTTCGAAATTTCAGGTGTAAGCCTTGAAGTTGCAAAAGGTGCATTATCTTTGGCAGCACAAAAATTACCTGTAGCAACTAAAATGGTTGTACGCAGAGATTATTCTGAAGCTTAAACATTTAATATATACAAAAATGGCAGCAAAAACTAAAAAATCAAGCAAACAAGATCTTCGTTCATTAAGTGCACAAGATATACTTAAAAATATTGAAGACGCTGAATTGCGTTTAAAACGAATGAAGTTCAGTCATGCAATTACTCCAATCGATAATCCAGTAGGTATCCGTACCTTACGTCGTGAAATCGCTCAATTGCGTACAGAACAAACTAGAAAACAATTAGAATCTTAAAAAAAGTAAAACCATTCCAATGGCAGAAGTAGCAGTATTAAGAGGTCGCCGAAAAACTCGTACAGGGTTGGTTACCAGCAATAAAATGGAAAAGACCATCACCGTGTCTGTTGAACGTAAAGTGAAACACCCGATCTATGGAAAATTCCTTAAGAAAACAACTAAGTTCATGGCTCATGATGAGAAAAACGAATGTTCAATAGGAGATATCGTTAAGATCATGGAGACTAGACCTTTGAGCAAGAACAAATGTTGGAGACTTGTAGAAGTAGTAGAAAAAGTAAAATAGTATATTATTGTAAAGGTTTAATAATCTTTTATAAGTTATTGAAAATCAGTAGTATAAATAAAAAATATATAAAATGATACAACAAGAAAGTAGACTAAATGTTGCCGATAATAGTGGAGCTAAAGAAGTACTCTGTATTCGAGTATTGGGTAACTCTGGTCAGGATTATGCAGGTATTGGCGATAAAATCGTTGTTACTGTAAAAGACGCTATGCCGGGTGGTGGTGTTAAAAAAGGTACTGTAGCAAAAGCTGTTATTGTACGTACTAAAAACAAATTACGTCGTAAAGATGGTTCATATATCAGATTTGATGATAATGCAGTCGTTATTTTAAATGCTGCTGATGATCCAAGAGGAACACGTATATTTGGGCCAGTGGCTCGTGAACTTCGCGACAAAGGTTACATGAAAATTATATCATTGGCACCAGAAGTGCTTTAATCAATTAAAATTAAGTAAAGTGAAAACTAGATTTAAACCAAAATATTCCATCAAAAAAGGCGACCAGGTTGTTGTCATTTCCGGTGCCGACAAAGATAGAACTACACCTAAAACAGTTTTGTCTGTAATACCTGATGAGAAGAGTCCACGTGTAATGGTTGAAGGTGTTAATATTAAAACTAAACACAAAAAACCAAATGCACAAAACCCTCAAGGTAGCATCGTTAAGGAAGAAGCTCCTATCTCAATGTCAAATGTGATGCTTTGGGATGCTAAAGCCAATTCGGGTACTAAAATACGTCGCGAACGTAAAGATGGTAAAGCAATCAGAATTTCTAAAAAATCAGGGGAGGGAATTAAATAATGAGTACAACAACATACATACCACGTATGCAGACTAAGTATAACACTGAAGTTATACCTGCATTGATGAAAAAATTTGGATACAAAACGGTTATGCAATGTCCACGTTTAGTCAAAATATGTCTAAACCAAGGTGTTAAAGGATCTGTATCTGATAAAAAGTTAATCGATAATGCTGTAGATGAAATGACAAACATTACTGGTCAAAAGGCTGTGCCTACAATGTCTAAAAAAGATATATCGAACTTTAAATTACGTAAGAATATGCCAATCGGTACTCGCGTAACTTTACGTTCAAAAACAATGTATGAATTTTTGGATCGTTTTGTAGCTGTTTCTTTACCACGTGTACGTGATTTCAAAGGAATCAACGAAAAAGCATTTGATGGTCGTGGTAACTATACAATAGGTATCACTGAACAAATCATTTTTCCTGAAATTGATATTGACAAATTACCTCGTATTAGCGGAATGGATATTACTTTTGTAACCACTGCTCGTACAAACGAAGAAGCCTACGAATTGTTGAAAGAACTAGGTATGCCTTTTAAAAACTTAAATGCTAAAAATAATTAATATACATGGCAAAGCAATCAGTAAAAGCCCGTCAGCGTAAACGCGAGAAAATGGTAGCACAGTATGCAGAAAAGCGTAAAGCTTTGAAAGCGGCAGGAGATTATACAGCGTTGGATAAACTTCCTAAAAATGCTTCACCAGTACGTCTTCACAATCGTTGTCAATTGACAGGTAGAGGAAAAGGGTATATGCGTCATTTCGGTATTTCACGTGTTATTTTCCGTGAAATGGCTTTAAATGGTCTAATTCCTGGCGTACGTAAAGCAAGTTGGTAATTTTTATACAATTGAATACAGTAGTTTAAATAACCGTCTACTTTAAAAAATGGTCATAACATTAAACATCCAAATACTAAAAAAATGGTAACAGATCCTATAGCAGACTTCCTCACCAGAATTAGAAACGCCCAAATGGCCGGTCATCGTATCGTGGAAATTCCTGCATCTAATCTGAAAAAGAGAATGACAGAAATTTTGTATGACAAAGGTTATATCTTGAAATACAAATTTGAAGATGATAATAAACAAGGTTTAATCAAAATCGCCTTGAAGTACGATTTGAATACAAAAATTCCTGCTATTCGTGGTTTGGAAAGAGTTAGTCGTCCTGGTTTACGTCAATATTCAAAACCTGCTGAAATTAAACGTGTACAAAACGGACTAGGTATAGCAATATTATCTACATCTAAAGGTGTAATGACTGATAAAGAAGCTAAAGCTAACAATGTTGGTGGCGAGGTTTTGTGTCATATCTATTAATAAACAAATATTTAAACTAGTGTCAATGCTGCCATTGATACAACTAAAAAGAATTTAAAATGTCTCGAATAGGAAAACAACCGATAGTATTACCTGCTGGAGTTACTGTAAATGTAACCCCAACAAATGATGTCGTAGTTAAAGGACCAAAAGGTGAATTGACTCAACCAATTGATAGAGATATCACTGTGAGTATTAATGATGGTCAAATTGAAATCAGCAGACCTACAGATCAAATACGTCATCGTGCTATGCATGGTTTGTATCGTTCTATCATTGCTAACATGGTAAAAGGTGTTACTGAAGGATTTGAAAAGAAATTAGAATTAGTTGGTGTCGGTTTTAAAGCTGCAAACCAAGGTAATATTCTTGATTTAGCTTTAGGTTATTCGCACAATATCATATTTGAAATACCTAAAGAATTATCACTTGAAACTAAAACTGAAAAAGGATCTAATCCTATCATTACGTTGCAAGGTACTGATAAACAATTATTAGGTCAAGTAGCAGCAAAAATACGTAGTTTACGTAAACCAGAACCATACAAAGGTAAAGGTGTGAAATACGTTGGTGAATTTATTCGTCGTAAAGCTGGTAAATCTGCTGGTAAATAATAAATAATAATTTAACAGAAAATGGTTAACAGTCATTTTCACTAAAAATAAATAAAATGGACGCTAAAGTAATTAGAAGACAGAAATTGAAATGGAGAATTCGTAAGAAAATTTCCGGTACTGCTACATGCCCTCGATTATCTGTATTTCGTAGCAATAAAGAAATTTATGCTCAACTAATCGATGATGTAAATGGTGTAACATTAGCTTCTGCCAATAGCAGAAACAAAGCTACAGCAACTACAGGTCCTAAAGTTGAAAGAGCTAAAGAAGTTGGTATCAATATTGCTAAAGCAGCACAAGCTAAAGGAATTGAAACATGTGTTTTTGATCGTGGTGGTAATTTATACCATGGTCGTGTGAAAGCAGTTGCTGATGGAGCTCGTGAAGGTGGACTTAATTTTTAAGCTCAAATAAAAAGTATTCTAAGAAATTCTTAAATAAAGAAAATGTCTAAAAACGAAACAAATAAAGTAAAATCCGGCGAAATTGAATTACAAGAAAAAGTTGTATCAATTAATCGTGTGGTAAAAACAACCAAAGGTGGTCGTACATTCAGTTTCTCTGCTCTAGTTGTAGTAGGAAATGGCAATGGTGTAGTAGGTCATGGTTTAGGTAAAGCGAAAGAAGTACAAATGGCTATTCAAAAAGGAATTGATGATGCTAAAAAGAATTTAGTTAAAGTTCCGATTTTACATGGTACAGTTCCACACGAAATCTTTACTAAAGAAGGTGCTGCAAAAGTTATGCTTAAGCCTGCATCACATGGTACTGGTGTAATCGCTGGAGGTAGTATGCGTGCTGTATTGGAAAGTGCTGGTGTGACTGACGTATTGGCGAAATCATTAGGTTCAGCTAATCCTCATAACGTGGTAAAAGCAACTATAACTGCTTTAGCTCAAATGCGCGAACCTATACAAGTCGCAAAAGATAGAAATATCGGACTTAAAAAAGTATTTAACGGATAATATCAAATTACGAAGAATGAATCCTTTTAATTGATTCACCATTCAAAATTAAAATAGAAATGAGTAAAATAAAAGTAACACAAGTAAAAAGTTCAATTGATCGTAGTAACCGTCAAAAAGCTACTTTGAAGGCTTTGGGTTTGAATAAAATCAGCCAAACAAGAGAGCATGAAGAAACTCCACAAATCTTGGGAATGATCAAGAAAGTGGCCCATTTAGTAACAACTCAAAAATAATTTCAATGAATTTACATACACTAAAACCTGCTGCAGGTTCGACACATAGAGAAGGTAAACGTCTTGGACGTGGTAATTCATCCGGAAAGGGTGGTACTTCTACAAAAGGTAATAAAGGTGCACAATCTCGTGCTGGTTACAATAGTCGTCGTGGAAATGAAGGAGGTCAAATGCCTTTACAACGTCGATTACCAAAACGTGGTTTCAAAAATATCAATAGAATCTCATATAAAGTATTGAATCTTGAGCAACTTGATTCATTAGTTGAACGTTACCAATTAACAGAGGTAACTCCTGAAACACTTTATGTGACTGGATTGATTAACCGTACCGATTTAATTAAAATCTTAGGTAAGGGTGAACTAAAAACCAAATTAAGTTTTAGAGTTAATGCAGTTAGCGAAAGTGCTAAAGCAGCAATTGAAGCAACTGGTGGAACTATCGAGATTATATAATCGATAGTTTTCTTTTTTAACCTTATGACCAAACGAAAGTCGATAACTCAAAATTAAAATTTGAAAAAGCAATTCTAAACATTAAATTGCAGCCTCAAATCTCTCAATAGAAGAATGAAAAAATTTATAGATACTTTAAAAAATATCTGGAGCATAGATGAACTGAAAAATCGTATCATCTTTACATTGACATTGCTTCTCGTATATCGAGTGGGTTGTCATATTGTGTTACCAGGTATCAATCCGAATGATTTATCTGACGGTTCAAGTCAAAATGGTCTTTTAGGTTTATTTAATATGTTTGCAGGTGGTGCTTTTAATAAAGCATCCATTTTTGCATTGGGTATTATGCCTTACATCTCTGCTAGTATCGCTATGCAATTGGCACAAATAGCTATTCCTCAATTGCAAAAAATGTCTAAAGAGGAGAGCGGTCGTAAAAAAATTACTTTAATTACACGTTATGTTACGGTAGCTGTAACCTTGTTCCAAGCAATTGGTTACATTGCTTATCTACGTAGTCAAAATGGTAATGCTATCATTCAAGATAATTTTGGATGGATGCTTTCTACAGTTGTAGTATTAACAACAGGTACTTTATTTGTAATGTGGTTGGGTGAAAAAATAACTGATAAAGGTATTGGTAACGGTACTTCATTGGTAATCACAGCTGGTATTATTGCTCGTTTACCTCACTCTTTAGTTCAAGAGGTAACTTCTAAATTTGCAAAAGGTGCTGCTAGCGGTCTTTTAATCTTTTTAATTGAAATTGCTGTAATGATCTTGATTATCATGGCTATTATCATGTTAGTACAAGGTACACGTCGTATTCCTTTGAATTATGCTCGTCGTATTGTTGGTGCATCTTCAGTGAAAGATATATCTGGTAATCGTGACTTTATTCCAATTAAAGTAAATAGTGCTGGTGTTATGCCAATTATCTTTGCTCAAGCTATGTTGTTTATTCCTTCTACATTAGTTGGTTTTGCTGAAAACGATACAGCTCAAGGCTTAGCAAAAAGTTTAAGTGATCCTGGTTCTATGTGGTATAATATTATTTATGCCGTTCTTGTAATCGCTTTCACATACTTGTATACAGCGTTGATTTTCAACCCAACTCAAATGGCTGACGATTTAAAACGTAACAATGGTTTCATTCCTGGTATTAAACCTGGTGATGATACTGCTAACTATATCGGTGCTATTATGGATCGAATTACCTTGCCAGGTGCTATATTCTTAGCTGCTTTGGGTATATTGCCAGGTCTTGCAGGTCAAATGGATATAACAAGTGGATTTGCTAGTTTCTTTGGAGGAACATCTATGTTGATCATGGTTGGTGTTGTACTTGATACATTACAACAAATCGAAAGTCAATTGTTGATGCGTCATTACGACGGTTTGATGAAAACTGGCCGTATAACTGGTCGTCAACCAGTTGCAGCATCTGTTTAATACTAAAATTATACAATATTTTATAGGTCAGAATTTATTCTGACCTTTTTTTTATTTAATAAAGTAAATTTTTTAGCTAATTTCCATAATCTAATTGTAGATTTATTTATTAATCCATTCGAATGAAATATTATTTATTATCGTTTTTATTTTTATTCTCACAAGCACTCTATTCTCGAGACACCAAATTGTTTTCGCAACGGACTCAATTTTTGACTGTTGAAAAAGCACGCCAACTTCTCAGCATTGATGACGCATATACCTTAAACTGGAGTCAATTTGATCTAGATGCGCGTGTACACAAAAAAGGCAGTACAAAAGCTGATCAAATTAAGCAAATGCAAACAGAATTAAGGGAATGGACACTTTCTGAACAAAATCGATTAAAAGAACAATTCTTACTTATCGATAAATTGATAGCAGATTATAAATATAAGCTTATCATGCCTGA
>JBILCF010000153.1:0-7102 GCA_044353325.1 Chitinophagaceae bacterium
GATTAAAAATGACAACTTTAAGTTCGTTGGCTAATTCCAAACTCTCAGTTAAAGGGGCTTTGAATTTTTTAGGAGAAACACAAATCCAATCCCATTGTCCAGAAATAGGGTAGGCGCCGCTAGTTTCCAAATTAGTTTTATAACCAGCTTCTTGAATGGCTTTTGTAAGGGGAAGGCAATCATACATCATGGGTTCGCCACCTGTAACGATAACAATTTCGGTTTGCGACAATTTTATTTCTGCTAAAATTTCATCAATACTTCGCATTTGGTGAAGATTAGCATCCCAACTTTCTTTGACATCGCACCAAACACAACCAACATCGCAACCCGCCAAACGGATAAAAAATGCAGCATGACCTTGATAAAATCCTTCTCCCTGAATAGAATAAAAGGTTTCCATGATGGGATAAGTCGTTGGCATGATTTAAATTTTGGTGTAGATATGCAAAGATAAAAAGATGTTCGATAGAATTCGAACATAGAATGTTATTAAGGGAGCTAAAATTTTAATTTCGGGAATTCGAAAAATTATTTTGTAGCATTTAAATTAGCCAAAAGTGTGTTTTTCATCAACGCGCAAATCGTCATCAGCCCAACACCGCCTGGAACAGGGGTTATGTAGCTACATTTTGGTGCAACTTCGTCAAAATCAACATCACCAACTAATCTAAATCCTGATTTTGTTTCGCTACTTTCAATTCTGTTTATACCAACATCTATGACAATAGCACCGTTTTTAACCATATCGGCAGTTACAAATTTAGGTTTGCCAATAGCAGCTACAATAATATCAGCCTCGAGACATAACGATTTCATGTCTTTCGTTTTTGAATGACACATAGTAACAGTGCAATTACCTGGCTCTGTATTTCGGCTCAATAATAAACTCATTGGCGTACCAACAATATTACTTCGTCCAATAACCACACAATTCATACCTGTGGTTTTGATGCCATAATGTTGCAACATTAGCATGATACCAAATGGGGTAGCAGGTACAAATGTTGGTAAGCTAAGCATCATTTTACCTAAATTAACAGGGTGAAATCCATCTACGTCTTTAGAAGGGTGTATAGCCTCTATGACTTTATCTTCTGATATATGTTTAGGCAAAGGCAGCTGAACTAATATACCATCGACATTTTTATTTTGATTAAATTCTTCAATTTTTTTTAACAATTCTTGTTCAGAAACATTGGTTTCATAAGTTACAAGTGTAGATTCAAATCCTAATTCTGCACAGGTTTTTACTTTAGAACCTACATATGCTTTACTAGCGGGATTTTCACCAACAAGTATAGCAACTAGATGCGGTGCACGTTTGCCAGCCCAAGTAAGTTCTTGAACTTGTTTTTTAATTTCTTCCTTAATGTGTTGTGAAACAACTTTTCCGTCGAGTAATTGCATGTCACAAATATAAGAATTCATTTTTAATTCCAAATGGAAGTTTGAAATATTGGCAATTTTAAAATTTCGAGGCCTAATACACTAAATGTTATTCATGAAAGTTTACACCAAGTCAATAGGATTTCATGAAATTTTATTTAATTTCGTTTTTATGTTACATCAAATTCACCCGAATAAAATACGTCAGGTTTTATTGTTAGCCGTTTTGATTTTATTAGCCATACTCATTGGCAAAGAAATGTACTTTTTGTTGGGTTCGTTTATGGGAGCTATTACGCTTTATGTGATTATGCGCAATTGGATGATTAAATTAACGACTAACTATAAATGGAAAAAAGGTTTGGCAGCTTTGTTTTTAATTTTCAGTGCGCTTGTTGTCATCATTTTGCCATTAAGCTGGGTTACATCAATCGCATTTGAACGAATCAAACCTGTTATTCAAAACCCGCAAATATTAACTACTTCCTTTGAAACAATACATCAGTATTTGATTCAAGAATACAATATTGACATTTTGAATGCTGAAAATATAGCCAAAATAAATGTGCAGTTGATTGCATTAGCTCGACAAACTATAGGAGGTACTATGTC
Organism: Chitinophagaceae bacterium; assembly: GCA_044353325.1. GTDB lineage: Bacteria > Bacteroidota > Bacteroidia > Chitinophagales > Chitinophagaceae > OLB11. Next base: position 2,002 of record JBILCF010000153.1, read on the forward strand.
TGGGGCAGTAAGTCTCTTATTTATGTTTTTTATGTTATATTTTATGTTAGTATCAGCTTTTGACATTGAAATGTGGCTAAGAAAAAGTGTTCCGTTTAAAAATAGCAATGTGCAAAAAGTAATCGGTGAGTTTAGAAGCATGGTTTATAGTAATGCGATTGGAATACCACTTGTGGCTATTTTGCAAGGTTTTGTAGGATTGATAGGCTATTGGATATTTGGTGTGGAAGATTTTATTTTAATGGGTTTACTCACCGCTGTTGCATCCGTTATGCCAGTGGTAGGTTCTATGGCTATATATATACCACTTTGTGTGTATGAGTTGTCATTAGGACATACATGGCAAGGTGTTGGGATTGGTTTGTGGGGATTTATTCTTATAGGTTCCATCGACAATATCGCACGTTTTATGTTGCAAAAAAAAATCGCCAATATTCATCCGTTGATTACCATTTTTGGTGTAATAATTGGGGTAAATCTATTTGGTTTTTTAGGTATTATTTTTGGACCAATATTACTTTCAATGTTTATATTGTTAGTTAGGATTTATATCGACGAATTTGGTCGTTATGATTCTGATGAACAAGAAATCATTTTACCTTAAATTCAATTTATTCATGTTAGCCATATTATACAGATTATCATTTAAATTGAGTTGCATATTTTTTTATGTTACTATTGTTTTGGGTTTAATCTTTCATATTTTGGTGCTCGCTGGCATTGTACCAACAGATATTATTTGGGGAGGCAGATTACAAACTTCTGAAGAAATTCTTCAGTTTGAACTGATTTCTATCCTCACTTTAAGCCTATTGGGAATTGTAATTTTAGGTAAACAATTTTCTGTAAAAAAAAGAATTCAACAACTATGCACCCTATTCCTATGGGCATTTGCCATACTTTTTTTACTCAATACAATTGGCAATTTGGCTGCCAAAAATAACCTTGAAACAATTATATTTACACCCATCACACTTATCAGTGCTATACTTTGTATTCGATTGGCTATAGAAAAATATCATTCCTAGATAGCATGACATAAATATGAGATTAAATTTGGGTTGAAAAAAATCATTTCAGAAACTACCTTTACACAGATATGGTTTTTAGTTCGCCAATTTTTTTATTTTACTTTTTACCGGTCATTTTAATGATTTGTTTTTTGACAAGACGATACATCGTTCTTCAAAATACATTTTTATTTCTTGGGAGTTTGTTATTTTATTTTTGGGGCGAAAAAGAATATGCGATACTTGTATTAATCTCTATTTTAATCAACTATACAATAGGTTTATTGATTGAACAAAGTAAAAGCGGATTTCATCGTAAATGGATTTTAGCTACAGGATTAATTATTCATATTTTAATTTTGGTCTATTATAAGTATTTTAATTTTTTCATCAACGATTTCTTATCGTATTTTAATCTATCCATACCAATGGATGATATGGATAAAATTCATTTACCCTTAGGTATTTCTTTTTTTACTTTTCATGGTATAACATACATTGTAGATATATATAGAAGAGAGGCAGAGGCATCTCGAAATTTGCTCAATGTAAGTCTGTATACATTGTTTTTTCCTCAATTGATTGCCGGACCAATTGTTCGATACACAGAAATACATCAACAATTACAACATCGTGAAATTAAAAATGGCCAAATCAATGAAGGTGTAAAACGATTTATAATTGGGTTAGCTAAAAAAATAATTATTGCGAATTCTTTAGGTCGAATTTCAGATGCTATTTTTAAACTTGAATTGGCTGATTTATCGCCACAATTAATCTGGTTTGGTATCATCGTTTTTGCATTGCAATTGTATTACGACTTCTCTGGATATTCAGATATGGCAATTGGTTTAGCGAAAATGGTCGGTTTTGAGTTTAGTGAAAATTTCAATTTCCCATTTTCGGCTCCTTCTTTAACAGAACTATGGAAGCGATGGCATATTAGCTTGACCAGTTTTTTTAGAAACTATGTTTATATCCCTTTGGGAGGAAATCAATTGGGCTTAGGTAGAATGTACTTCAACTTATTATTTGTTTTTGTATTGACAGGTCTATGGCATGGTTCGTCGTGGAATTGTATACTTTGGGGACTATTTACAGGGATAATCTTAGTGATTGAAAAAATATTTCTCAGTAAATGGTTAACAAAATTACCTTACCTAATTGCAAATATGTACACTATTTTTATGTTTGTAACTGCTCTGTTGATTTTTAAAATAGAACGGGGCGAACAACTAGCTGATGTACTTCAAAAGGCATTTTTAATCTATACTGAATCAAATCATATTTATTCTCCAGGCTATTACATCACGCCAGATATTGCATTAATTTTAGGATTAGCCTTACTATTATCTTATCCTATTCATTTGTCTCAATACTATGTTCGAATCGAATCAAAAATATCAAATTTTCCATTGATTCGACAAGGTCTGTATATCCTTTTATTTTTACTGACATTGAGTATTATGGCTTCATCGACCTATAATCCTTTTATTTATTTTAAATTCTAAATTTTTATAAAACAGAAAATATCCATATCAATTCTTGTTTGTTTGTGTGCAATAGCAATATTTATAGGCTTGAAGCCTATGCTGGAATGGCAATTGCATGTCAGTATAGCTGTAAAAACATTTACACCTTCGCATTATACAATGACATATGCAGCTAATGATACCATAAGAGACGATGAAAAACAAACTCAAGCATTATTAGCTTCTCAGTTTTATACACAACACAATTTTATATTTGGAGAAGTAGAACAGCATAAATCACTCAAACTATTTTTGGATGATTCTACAGCGCGTTACCTATTTAAAAATATTCATATAGAACTCAAAGCAGGCTTTTTGACAAAAGAAATTGGCGATTGGAATGGTGAAGAAATTAAACAAATAATTTTAAATAAAGAACAAATTGAAGGTTCCAATACAGAGTATATTGCTGTAAGTAATGTAAAAGGAAATGGCTACTTGTTTTTTAATGATGTGATTCCTAAACACATAAAAAAAGTAGTTGGCGAAACCCAGCGAGTTTTATATTGGCAAATTTTGTCTGCTTTTGTCTTGGCAATTTTTATAGTGTTTATTCTAAAAACAATTCTGACTGAATTTAAGTTTAGACCAAAGCATATAGATTCAACCCAATTAAACATACTATCAATTTCATTTTTGGTCATATTATTTTTCATTCATTTCAATTCATTATTTGGTTTAATACCTGATAAAAAGAGTAATGAAAACAGGGCATTGGCTAAAATGGAACAACTTTCGAAACAGAATATTTTTCAATATCCATCGATTGTTTCAAACTTTACCAATGATCATTTTGCATTTCGAAACCGATTATTTTATTTTCATTCTTTGCTAAAAGCAAAACTATTTCATGTTTCCTCATTGCCCGACAATGTAATAATAGGTAAACAAGGATGGATGTTTGAAGCAGATGAATTAGCTCAAAATGATTATAGACGACTGAATCGTTTTGAAGATAAAGAGCTAGAAGATATGGTTCGGATATTAAAAGAACGCATACAATGGTGTGAAGATCGAGGTATAAAATATTATATTTTCGTACCCCCAAATCGAAATCGAATTTATAATGAGCATTTTCCGAACCGATATACTGTAATTGAGAACTATGGTCATAATAGATTAGATTTTTACAAAAAATACTTACATGAAAAATCAAACATTCATTTGCTAGATCCTACGGATTCATTGTTAATACAAAAGCACAAACATGATGTCTATTATAGTACAGATACACATTGGAATATATTTGGTGCATGGGTTGGATACAATTATTTAATCAATCAACTCAAAGTTGATTTTCCAGAATTAAATCCCTTAAAATATGATGATTTTACACTTATTGATTCATTTAATAATCGAGGTGATTTGGCAGGGATGTTAGGTCTTGAAAATGTGTACAAACGTTTAGAGTATGGTATTAAATTAAAGGATACTTCTATTCATTTAAAATTCCCATCAGTGGCGTCAATACTGATGCATTATGATCAAAATGAAACTATTTCAAATACTGATTTGAAATTATTGATGTTTAGGGATTCATATTCCAATTACTTAATTCCATTTTTAAATTTACATTTCAAAAAGGCAACATATGTTTGGAGTTATGATTTTCTACCACAATTAATCGAGTCGGATCAGCCTGATATTGTTATTTTGGAAGTACAACAACGCGCTATGATATATGGTTTATTAAATCAAAATTCATTACAACAATAAGAAATTGTGCGAAAAGAAATCAACTATATAAAACACTTTCTTCAATTTTGTTGTTTACTGGTTGTATTCAATTCACTTTATTTTATTTCAAGCCAAAAACATTGGAGTCCAATAGATGAATATGCACACATGGATTATATAGAAAAATTGTCAGTGGGACAATGTCCTAGAATTTCAGATACCTTGTCGTCTGAAATTATATACGACATCCAACATGTACCAAATAAAAGTGTAGCTAAAAAGATACAACAAATCAATGAAATGGGTTTAGCATTGTATTCCTATCAAGCCAAGCATCCACCTATTTATTATTCTTTGTTGGTATTGCCCAACTTGGTACTTAAATATGTTGATATGCCTATTTTTGAACGTGTGGAGTGTTTGCGAATATTGAGTTTTGGCTTTTATGTGTTAGGCGTAATAATGCTTATTCCCGTATTTCATCAGTTGAGAAATATGGACTTTAATATACCTGATTACTTTATTTATTTAGTTTGCATAATCAGTTTATTGATTTTTCCGCACGAAAGATATGGTTTAGGGAATAATGCTTTATCTCCGTTGATGATACATGCTAGTATCTATTATTTATTACGATTGTTTCAAACCAGTAAACATAAATATTTACATTTACTTACACTTTTGACTACAATTTCTTGTGGTGTTGCACTAACGAATATATTTATCGCCCCATTTATTTTGTTATTAGGTGTTTTGTTTATTTTAAAAAAAAGAATGTACCTAACGATTTTAGAACAATTTATTTTTATGCTACCTGCGTTAGGCATTGGATTTATATGGAAGTACTTATCTCAACCTGATCCCATTATTGGAGCTTCAATA
>JBILCF010000154.1:0-7084 GCA_044353325.1 Chitinophagaceae bacterium
TTATTTCCATTTTTCTTTAATCTGCTAAGTGAAGGAAGTAATAAAAAATTACAAAGTATTTATTTGAAAATAGACGAAGACGATCATTTTACATTTCTACTCAAAACGGCATCGCACGAAACCATAGGTGCAATACGTGTTGAAGAACTCGTAAATAACTAAACTAAAATGAAAACAGTAACAGTTTGCCCTAGTACATTACAACAAGGTTATACTACCTATTTCCCTAAAGCATTGCGTCAAGTATTTAATGGTAAAAAAGTGGCACACAACCTTAAATATGTAATCAGTGATGCTAAAAAGGAACAGCGTACTTTATTAACTGAAAACAGAACAAGGATTTCAATATCGGGTGTGCAAGAAAAATTTTCGATGCGGCTTGAGAAAAAAGAGCTCAAACTGACGTACAAAATGGGCGAATATATTTTAAAACCCATACCTACAGATCTTGATTTTGTAAACGATGTACCAGCCAACGAACACTTGACAATGCAAATAGCAACGCAAGTATTTAAATTGAATGTAGCAAAAAATGCGTTGATTTTTTTTTCCGACGATGAACCTGCTTATATAACTAAGCGCTTTGATGTAAGAGCCGACGGTACACGCTGTTTAACAGAAGATTTTGCCAGTTTATTACAAAAAACAAGTGAACAAGGTAACAAAAATTATAAGTACGAAAGTAGCTATATGGAGATGGCAAATGCAATTGATCAATTGATACCAGCAGCAATTATAGCCAAAGAAAATTTATTTCAACTCAGTCTATTCAATTATCTCATCAGCAATGGTGATGCGCATTTAAAAAACTTTTCGGTGATTGATTATGAACAAGAAGGTTTGTATCAATTAGCCCCAGCTTATGATTTATTGTGTACTCGTTTGCACATATCAGATGGCGATTTTGCATTAGAAGATCGATTGTATGCTGAGGATTATAAACATCCTAGTTATACGCATTATGGCTTTCATGCCTACGATGATTTTTATGATTTTGGTATTCTGTTGGGTATAATACCTAAGCGGGTAACACAATTTCTACAACTTTTTTTAACCAAAGAAAACGAAGTAGAATCGATCGTAGCAAGATCATTTTTATCGGACGAACTAAAAACCATGTATCTAAAGTACTATTATGATAAGTTGAACCGATTGAAACAATCGTTACAGAAAAGAATATAACATATCATGCTATCAAAAGAGCTATATACAAGCATGTATAAATGAAGACAAAATGCTTGGCTTCTAAAGAAAAATTTTTACTATTTAAATTTTAATTTTATTTTTAAAAACTATTATACTTGATTATGAAAAAAATACTGGTTTATGCTATGGCAATTGTCACTGTATTAATGGCAATACAATGTTCTCCTAAAACATCAAAATCGACCGCTGCTTCCAGCGAAAAGACAAACAGTAATGCAAGTTCACAACCAACTTCTGTAGAAACACCTAAGCCAACGAATGAGCCAACTACACCTGCAGCGACCAAACCTATAGAAACCAAACCTGTAGACGACGGATTAGCTATGAAAGAACGATTAAAAGATGGAAAACAAATATTTTCAACTTCATGCAAAAAATGCCATGCCTTGTACGAACCATCTTCAAGAACTGCGCAAGAATGGAAGCCTATATTGGTCGTTATGACTGCAAAAGCAAATCTGTCAACTGTTGAAACGTCAAAAGTTGCAGACTATATTTATTCGACATGTAAAAAATAGACTGCTTTATTGAGTAAGTTTTATATGGATCTTTCTGACAAAACAGATATGCAATAGGCGAATACATAAACCTAGTAGGTATAAAATTTTCGGTGACGAATAAGTATTGAGCGTGATACAATACCTTTATGCCTGATTCGAAAATTGTATATTGGTAACTTTGACAGAACTATACGAGCAATACAAAAATAGGGTGTACAACCTTGCTTTGAGCTATGTTCAAAATAATGAAGAAGCTGAGGAAATTACACAAGATGTTTTTGTTGCGATTCATTTTGCTCTAGAAAAATTTGAACACAAGTCCGAAATGTCCACGTGGATATATCGAATTACCATCAATAAATCGATCGATTTTATTCGCTTCAAAAACAGAAAAAAACGAGTAGACAGAATCCTTTCAATTTTTTATCCCAATAGTACAGAACTCAAACACGATGGCACTGATTTCAACCATCCTGGTGTGGTAATGGAACAAAAAGAAGCAACTCAATTGCTTTTTGCGCAAATCAACGAATTGCCCGATAATCAACGAACCGCCCTCATACTAAACAAAATAGAACAAAAATCACTTGCTGAAATAGCCGCTATCATGAATTTGAGCCACAAGGCTGTAGAGTCTTTGATACAACGTGCCAAAACCAAACTTGTCAAAAAAAATCAACCCTAAACGAAGGAATATACAGAAATAAACGTCTAATAAATTATACAAAATGAATACGAACAAAAAACCAATCGACTTAGAACTATTAACCTCTATACAAACCGTAGAGGTGTCTCCTTTTTTGTTTACACGAATTCAACAACGAATACGCCATAAAACCGAACAAACATTTAGCACAACTTGGGCTTGGAGTTTAGCATTTGGACTAGCGGTTTTACTCACGCTCAATGTAGTACAACTACGAAGTAAGTATGTCCAAAACAATACCCCACAAATAGCAACCTTTATTGATTTTTTACCGAACCACAATTTGTACAATGAATAAACTCAAAGTTATAACGGTTTTAGCCATTGGGTTATTTATAATCAATCTTGTGTTGATAGGCGTAAATTATATACAAAAACCCCCGAAACGAGAAGGTCCACGAAATGAAATTATACAACGCTTACAGTTTGATGAACAACAAATCAAAGCATATGATACCATGATTCAACAACACCGAAAGGCCATTCGGCAATTGGATAATGAAATTCTTGAACTGAAAAAGTCCTTATATAGCCAACTCACATCGAAGGAAGATTTCATAGTTCAAGATGCGTTGCTCAATAGTCTAGGTGAAAAACAAAAGGCCGTTGAGCAGGTACACTTTGAGCATTTTAAACAAATACATCAATTATGCAAGCCTTCTCAAGAAGCTTATTTTTTAGCATTAACGTATGACCTTCAGGATTTATTTCCAAGAAGAAATATGAAACCCAAAAATTAGAAATTTGTTTAGTTATTTTGAGCTATGAAACGATGGATATGTATTTTGTTAAGCTTATTGGTCGAAGTACGATGTTTGGCACAGCACGATATTCAAGTATATTTTACCCCTCAATTTCAATCAGCTCAGTTGACTTTAGATAGTATATACCATCTTCCAAAAGAAGTGACATTTCAATTATCGACATTCAAATTATATATATCCAATATCCAATTTTTTAAGCAAAATATGCTGGTTGATCAGGATTCAATACACTATCGTTTATTGAATATGGAAAATCCGCTGTCAATGCAATTCACAATACCACGAACGAATGCAACAGACTATAATGAAATCCGTTTTAACCTGGGTATAGACAGTTTCACAAATGTAAGCGGAGCTATGGGAGGTGACTTAGACCCAACCCAAGGCATGTATTGGACATGGCAAAATGGGTATATCAATGTGAAACTAGAAGGCGTAAGTAACTTATCTCCTGCACGAAAAAAAGGATTTCAGTTTCATTTAGGTGGGTATCAACAACCCTATTCAAGCTTGCAGCAAATTAGTTTAAAGGTGAAAAATCAATCATCTGTTCATATAGGTATAGATTTAAGTGCATTTTTTAAAACAATAGATTTGTCCAATCTTCATCATATCATGTTACCAAGTATAGAAGCGAAACAATTATCATCCCAACTTGCTCAATCATTTTATAGTATTCAAAAATGAAAAAAGGGATCATCGTAGTTGTATTGGTTTTGTTTGTATTGACTTCGTTTAGGATGCAGGAAAATTTAGATGTTCCGGAATCTTGGCCCAAGCCATTTTATTCCTACGAAAAATATCCCTTGCAACAAGCACAGGTCAATTTGGGAAGGGCATTGTTTTATGATAATATACTCTCCAAAGACAGTAGCATTTCGTGTAGCAGTTGTCATTTATCATATACCGCATTTACACATGTCGATCACGATTTGAGTCATGGAATTTACGATCGTATTGGAAAACGAAATGCACCTGCATTGATGAATTTGGCTTGGAGCCAATACATGATGTGGGATGGTGCTATCAATCATATCGAGATGCAAGCCCTCGCACCCATACACGATACCACCGAAATGGCCGAAACCATCGAACATGTTGTAGACAAACTCAATCGTTCGACGTTATACAAAAAACTGTTTTACATCGCATACAAAGACAGTGTAGCTACAGGCGAAAAAACCTTGAAATCGATAGCGCAATTTTTGCGTACACTCATCAGTGCCAATGCCAAATATGACCAAGTGAAGCGAGGCGAAACTGCCTTTACAGCACAAGAGCAACAAGGGTATATTCTATATCAAAACTATTGTTCTAGCTGCCATCAGGAGCCTTTGTTTTCTAAGTATCAGTTTGCCAACAATGGATTGAAGCCCGATTCCATATTGAAGGACAAAGGTCGTGCCAATATCACACAACGCGCTGAGGATAGCTTTAAGTTTAAAATTCCAACCTTGCGCAACATCGAATATTCATTTCCGTATATGCATGATGGTCGTTTTAAAACCTTGCGCCAAGTACTCAATCACTACACCGATGGCATACAATTTTCGAATACATTAGATGAAACTTTGCGTAAACCAATACCATTGACTTCAAACCAAAAAGTAGATTTAATTGCTTTTTTATTGACCTTGTCCGACAAGGAATTTTTATTTAACCCAGCACATCAATACCCGAAGGAACTATTTGGCATAATGCCGAAGTAAAATGAATGGGTAAAGAATAGCAAGAAATGGGTGTTTGATTTCAATATGAAAAGTGAACTTTGCACGACTAATCTTTGTATATGCCAGTAAACAAAACCCACAATTACCAAAAAATACAAACCGTATTGGAGTATATTCAAGAAAAGTATACAGCGCAACCATCCTTGGAGGAATTAGCAAAAGTAGTTAATCTAAGTCCCGCTCATTTTCAACGCTTTTTTAGTGAATGGGTAGGAACAAGTCCTAAAAAATTTCTACAGTATACAACCCTAACACATGCAAAACGTTTACTTAAACATCAAAAGTTGACATTGTTTGATGCAACGAATCAATTAGGTCTTTCGGATCCTAGTCGATTGCATGATTTATTTGTACAGATTGAAGGTATGAAACCCGCTGAGTATAAACAAGGAGGTAGTGGTTTGACTATAACATACCAGTTTGCTACAAGTCCTTTTGGAGAGGTTTTGGTAGCCAATACAGAAAAAGGGATTTGTACACTTGTATTTATTGAAGCGCAACAAACCGCGCTTGATAAACTTCGCCAACAGTTTCCGAACGCAAACTTAATAGCCCAATCCACGCCAATGCAAATGGATGCATTGGCACTATTTGAGCCTATGCAACAAACGTTAAAACCATTGCGATTACATTTAAAAGGGTCGAAGTTTCAAATCAATGTATGGCAAGCCTTACTAACAATACCTATGGGATCATTAATAAGTTATGGAAAAATAGCTTCAATAATTGAGCATCCCAAAGCAGCTAGAGCAGTAGGCACAGCAATAGGACAAAACCCTGTTGCATACCTCATACCTTGTCATAGAGTTATACAATCATCTGGATTGTTAGGCGGGTATATGTGTGGGGTATGACACGCAAAAAAGCAATCATAACATGGGAAACTATACAGTTAGAACATATGAATATCTTGCCTTAAAATAAGAGGATAACAGAATTAAAGTAAGACTGTAGAAGAGTTTTAAAAATGATATAATAAATGTTTGTTGGACTCGAACTTTGAGTTTTGAAGCGTTGTCGTACCAACAAATATCTTGTATATTTGTTTTGTGAATTTTTTTCTTCTCAAGAATTGTAGTTCAAGAAGAACAACGAGGGCGAAAAATAAATATTTAATTACATTGTTCTCCGACTAAAACACACATAAATCTCCATGTATGATATTTATAACAAGGGTTTAAGAGAAAAAAAGGTTGATCAAAATCGAGTGTAGTTGGCTTTATCTAGAAAACAAGTTTGGTGGTGCATTTGCGTTACGCCATGTTTTGTAAGTGTCTTTGATAAAATCAAAGAGATCAACATAACTCATCAGATGTAAACGGTTCAATATGATAACATTGGCAAATGATTTTTTTGTTTCGGATTTCTTACGAATCACCACCATCAAGAGCTGAGCAATGAGTACCATATAAACTTGCATTTTAATAGCATTTTCACCCCAAAAATAGCGAAGTGTAAAATTTTATTTTATCTGTTTGAACAAGAGTTCAATCATCCATCGATACTTATATATATTGGCTATTTCAGTGGATTTCAGACTCATATTGTTCGTAATAAACACATACTTTTTTCCATCTTCTGTTTTAAAAATTATTCTTCGAAGTTTTAAGCGCTGTTCCACTTTATCTTCTTTATATCCCACGGTTACATACTGTTCCTTTAATACCCCTCTAGGATTTTTCATCTTCGTTTTATCCTGAAGTACTTTGGTTACATGGAATACAGCATTGGTCTTCATGCGTGCTACAAACCATAATTTTTCCTCTGTCCACCGAGCAAATTGTTTGTAATGATTGTAGGCTTTATCAAATACTAAAAAAACTAATTTAGCTAATTGTAGTTGATAAAGAAATTTTCTGTCATGTACCTGAGCTGCTGTAATGTTCATGTACTCTCCACCGCTAAATGCATCCATCATGGTGTGAACCTTTATACCGCCCTTCTTCCTAGAATCATCCATTGGATTACGCCCCACAAGCCTAAAATACAAATCTTCAAAAACTAGGTAGCTCAGATTTCTATTCGCATCAGATAGTGTACTTCGGGCAGGCGAAGGGTCTAGCCCAAGATGTGTTAGCTTTCCTTCACTGCCCAAAAGTCCCTCACAAAGGTCTCTTAAACCATTGCAATAGCTGAAAACTCCATACAATAAACAGGTTAAATGCTTGCGTACTGGCA
>JBILCF010000155.1:0-7066 GCA_044353325.1 Chitinophagaceae bacterium
GACAGCCCCATTTGTTCTCTATTTTGAACTGAACCATCCTTCTTATTTTCAAGCATTTGGTTTTCGCCTTCTTTGCCTTGTCCGCCATATTCTTCAACACGTTCCTTGATTTCGGGATATAAGAGATAAATAACCGAACCAAAAAGCAAAAATAAAACGGTGCAAAATCCAATTAATCGTGCAGAAAATACTAACCAAAAACGAAAAGATGTTTTTTCGGTATTACGAAGTGACTCATTGGTATAAATGAAATAAATAGAAAATAATGCTACTGGTGTAAAATAAGTTAATAGTTTTTCAACGGTCATAATGCCCGTTTTAGATATTAGAAAAATACTCAGCAACAATAAAATGCCAGAAAGAATAACTGAAAAATATCGAACACGTTGCAATGCCCAACCAACCAACCAACCAATGCTAATTAAATAAGAAAACACTAAAAACTGAACAGAGATAAAAAAATGATCAAACTCTCCTACCGTATAATTGTCTAATAATGCGTAGGCTGAAGTCAAGCCTATAACAATAAGAGCAAACAAAGGCAAGAATCTAAATCGAAGTTGCGCTACTGTAAATGCAGCAAACAAGCCCACTGAGAAATAGAGCGTTTGTACTTTCCATTGCTCACGCAAAAAAGAAAAATATGAAGTTGAATTCCATAAAATAAATCCAACTATTAATACCGTTGGCAACAATAAAAATATCAATTGTGCCAAATACTTCGAAAATGACCGTTCCTTGAATACCTTCATCATATCACTTCTACATTTAGATCATATTTTTTAAGCATCGTATTCATTTGTTTCTCTAATCGTAAGGTGCTAAACTTAAGCGGATGAATTGCCCAACGAGATTTCATACGTTGGAGTTCATCTTTAGGTGGTTTTAAAAACAAACGGGAAATCCAACTGAGTAAATAATAGCTTTTAAAAGTCTTGCTCAATTGGATGAAAAATATGGTAGTATTTGAATCGCAATTTGATAGCACCTGTTCGAGTTCAGTCAAGTTGGTGTAAGAATGAACACAAAGTACACTCCCACTTTTGGGTTTAAAATAAGTAGCAACTGGTGTATCTGTTTGCCATTGGGACAATGCAAGTGAAACCTGAACAGGATTTAAATTAGCTTCAACAGCATGTATTTCTTGATCAGAAATATACTTTACTTCAAATTCCTTTTTGGATAATGCATCATACAATGTCCAAACACAATTTTTGTAATGATTGAGCATAGCTAAATGATAATTGGCATTGAGCTGTGCGTGCATACTATGAAAAAAAGTAGCATAGAAATATAGATGTGACGCAAATGGATCCATGATTTCGGGCACTCGCACGACAAGTTCTTTATTTTTGGCAAAAATCTTCCATACAATTCGTCTTACATCATCGGAATCTTCAAATTTTTTATAATTTAAATATTCTCCTTCCACCTTTCGCAACTGATCAATTCGTATGATTTCTTCTTCAGTCTTCTTCGGAGGTAACTCATTGGTTTGATGTAACAAGGATTTTGGCGTATTTAGAATATGTTGATTGACAGGTACTGAAGTAGCAAAAGAAAAAAGTTGCAGCATATCTTCAAAATACAATATTGACCTATGAAAATAATACGCTTTAATATCTGGTAAATACAATATATTCAAGCCACTTAATCCGCTTCCAAAAGGTATGAACTGCTTTTTGATCCGACCAGCCAAAATCAATTTTTCAGACATGGTATGTTTGTCAAACAAAAGCCGCATTTTCACAAACCCTAAAAATGGTTTGATAGCAAAAGGTAAATTTGTTCGTAAGTTCAATAGCTTTTCGTCAGTATCGGTTAATTCTAAGTTGAGTTCAATTTTATTGGATTGCTTGCTAGTCATAAAGTAGATCCAAGCAATTATACAACTGAGCAATGAGACAGAGATAATCGAAATGCAGAATATAAATACAATTTTGGCCATCAAAAAAGCAATGCCATAATATGAACTTGTTTCAATTTTCGTTTGGTTTAAAAAGCGATAGGTTATAAACGAAATCAAGACCAACAATATAAAGTTCAGTTTAAACGGAAAGAATTGTAGGTAATATTTGCAATATTGTAATAACCTTGAAATTTTCATAGTTGAAATAACAATCGAATATACTGCATTCCTTTATGTTTAAAACCGATTTAAAGAATATTTAAGAGATTTATTTTACAATGGAAACAAAACCAGAATAGTTATTCACATTTATGCAAGTCCTTAATTATTTCCATACTTTCGATTTTCAAAAAAATTGTTCAAGATGAGTACACCTATTACATGCCCTACCTGTAAAACAACATTTAATATTGATGATGCTTTGACGGCAGACTTGGAAAAATCGGTGCAACAAAAATATGAAGCTATTAATCATGCATTGGTCGAATCGGTTAGTAAAAAGGAACGAGAACTTGAAACCGAGCGTGAATTATTTGCCCAAACAAAAAAAAGAGAAAACGAATTATTTCAGGAACGATTGAGCAAAGCAACTGAAACCATTACAAAAACATTGGAAGAAGATTTGCGCAAAAAAGCCGAAACTGATGCCAAAACAAAAATGGATTTTTTGCAAAACGAACTGCTTGAAAATCAAGCTAAGGTAAAATCACTGCATGAAAAAGAACTTGAAGTGCTGAATTTGACCAAAAAACTAAAAGAACAACAAGAAGCGGAAAATTATAAACTGGAAAGACAAAAAATTGAGCTTGAGACGGAACTCAAAAACAAGTTGACAGAGCAGCTACAAAAAAACGCTGAAGAAAAATATACATTTCAATTGAAAAAATACGAGCAGCAACTTGAACAGCAATCCAAATTGATAGACGAACAAAAACGAAAAATGGAACAAGGTAGTATGGAGCAGCAAGGCGAAATACAAGAAAATTTGGTTAAAGAGAGACTAATTGCTCTGTTTCCATTTGATGAAATCTCAGATGTAAAAAAAGGCAGTCGTGGTGCGGATATCATTCAAACAATACGAAATAGCAGAGGTACTGTTTGTGGTCAAATTATTTACGAAAGTAAAAATACCAAAGGCTGGAATAGTGAATGGATTGACAAACTGCAACATGATGTACATGATCAAAAAGCAGATTTGGGCGTATTGATTTCACAGACTTTACCAAAACATATTAAAACAATTGGCAAAGAAAAAAGCATATGGATATGTGGTTATACTGAATTTGAAGGCGTTGCAGCTATGCTGCGCGAAGGTGTCATGAATGTATTTGAATCCAAGCAAAGTGAGGACAACAAAGGCGATAAAATGGTCATGTTGTATGAGTATTTGAATGGAAATGAATTTAGACAAAAGTGGGATGCGATTTTAAATGGATTTAAAAACATGAAAAAATCCATTGACAAACAACGTGAATTTTACAACAAAACGCTTGCTGAACAAGAACAAATAGCCAACAGTATTTTAATCAATGCGAATAATTTCTTAGGAAGTATAAAAGGTATAGCAGGCAGTAGTATGGATGAAATAAAAGTATTGGAATAGTATGAATAAACACATCCTTCTCATACTCATATTTTTAATTGCATTATTTCTTTCAGCTATCCAACCCAAAGATTATTTTACATGGCTCTTAGAAGTGTTTCCTGCGATTTTGGGTTTGATCATATTAATGTTTACCAAATCATCATTTGAGTTTACATTTATGACATACTCATTTATCTTAGCGCATAGTATAATCTTATTTATTGGCGGGCATTATACTTATGCAGAAGTTCCATTCTTTGACTGGGTTCGTGATTATTTTCATCAAGATAGAAACAACTATGATAAAATTGGGCATTTTGCACAAGGTTTTGTTCCAGCTATGATAACCCGTGAAATTTTCTTTCGAAATAACATTATTCAACATCGAACATGGCTTGCTGTGCTTACTGTAGCTGTTTGTATGTCTATTTCAGTTTTATACGAATTTTTAGAATGGGGAGTCGCATTGGCCACTGGAGAATCTGCAGATGCCTTCTTGGGTTCGCAAGGATATGTTTGGGATACACAATCAGATATGCTTTACGCTACTTTTGGTGCAATTTGTATGATTGTATTTTGGGGTAAAAAGCAAGAAAAAGAAATCGTCCTTATGTCTAAAGTGATTTAGACACTTCAATAAATACCTTTCGTCTAAAATCGTAATAATCATTGGTATATGCTCCCATATCGGTAAAAGCAACACCATAATTGACAATAAATGTAATTGTGGCTTTTTTCTCTGGGCAATAAAATGCACCTGCAGCATAATTGACTTCACCACCAGGATGACCATACCAAGTATAATTATTTCCTTCGACATTAATTTGCATAGCTCTGCACCCACCAGCACAACCCAAAGTTGTATCTATGATAGGGATATTAGTCATTTCTGTCAACATAGCAGAAGACAATAGTACCTTATCACGATATAATGCATTCGTGAAAAGTCTTAAATCATTTGGATTGCTATAGATCCCTGTAAATCCTTTTCCATCTCCCGTGTATAAAGGTGTCAAATCTTGCAACACCCCTTCTTTACGATAATCATAATAGCCCTTAGCTATCTGTTGCCAAGGTAAATTTTCCTGTGGTCGGATGTAACTATGGTTCATTTGAAGTGGATTAAAAATCACATTTCTTAAAAAAACGGATTGATCTTCGCCTGTTACTTTATTGATAATCATGGCCAACAACACATGATTTAAAGTTTGATTATAAGTCTGTTTGGAATTGTATTCAAATGTAGGATTTTTTCCAAAAGCAAAACTTAATAATTTTTCGTACGACTTTTCTTTATCCAAATTATTGAATGTATAAAGTATAAATTCAGAATCAAACACCACATCATAGATACCACTTGAGTGAGCTAGCAAATCACGAACACGAACTTTATCCGCTTGTTTTATTTTTGATATCAATTTAGAATCAATATATTTTGAAATTAAATCATCAAGTTGAATGTCTCCTTTTTCAACCAATTTATAGATCATTACTGCAGTAAACAATTTAGTTACGCTCGCAATTTTGCCTAAATGGCAAGCTTGTATTTTAGTTTTGTTACCTATATCTGCATATCCACTGCTTTTATACCAAATTCCATATTCATCTTCAATCATAAGCGAAACGCCAGGCATTCCTTTTAGTGTTATTGATTCAATGAGTTGTGTGTATTTTATATGCTTAGGATGCATAGCACTAGAATCAATCCATCCAAAATTTTCCACACATGCTACTACCCTTTGGTCTGTTTCACCTTTGCGACATGAATTTAAATTTAAGATTATAAAAAGAAATACGACAAGCCTTCCAGTAAAATGCAATAAATATTTGTACATATCGTAGGGTTATTTGAGTTTAAATTTTGGCTTTACATTGATTCCAATATGAAATTGGTTTAACGGCAAAACTGAAGACAACAAACTAAATGGCAATTGAAAACCAAATTCATATTTTAATTTTAAGCCAATATCTTTCTTTAAAGATTTTAAAATGGGCAAACCACCCTCGAGGCCCAAAGAAGGGGCCAACTGCATTCTTGATTTGGGAACTTTTTCATAGAGTCCATTTCCTATATATTTAAATTCGTCATTGAGTTGTTGTACTAACATAACAGCAACATTAAAAGATGATCGAAAATAGTATTTTGAATATGAGCCTAATGCCAAACCTAATGATGGTTTAAAATAGGATACGTGTTGCAAATAACGAATACTATAAAATCCTAAACTCAAGGCATAATCAAAATTGATTTTCTTAATTTGATTTTCATTATATCGAAGGAAGCCTATATCAAAGCCAGGATGCAATCTACCATTTACAAAATTGGGCGGTATACCGATTCCCGTAGTTGTTAAACTTGCAAAAAAAAGTTTATTTAAAAAAAATGAATGTTGAATTGTAATTTTTTCAACCTTATCTATTCTTTTATAAAAAGCAAAACTGTTCAAACTAATAATAATCAACAATAAGAAAAAAATACAACGCATATGAATTTGATAAAGCCTAAAATTAAAAAAATAAAATTGAATCTCCGCATTCATACCTAATAAATTTTAGCCATTGCTAAAGTTAACCTATTGAATAATTTAGCCCCGAAGTATCTTCTGTTAAGCTTGTAGCAGAATTCATTGAGATAAAGTTGTATATACTTTAAGCTTATTTTTTGATAAATTCCATTGAAGACACGCTTTGCGTTACTAATTGCAATGTGTACCCACTTCAGTGTACTCTTAGTTGTTTCTGTACTTGATATCTCGGTGTAATGACCTTCCACTATGTCTTTTAAATCAACATAGCTTGTACTTTTATCGGAAAAAATAATGCAGTCGGGCTCTATCATTTCAGCAACAGCTTGTGTTATTTCCTCAGATTGATGCGTTTTCATAACTTTCATTTTGTAATAACCACAGTGTTTGCTTTCGTTTCCATTTGAATCTTCTAAAGGTGTTGACTCTGCGACCACTAGTACATTTTGAACATCCTTACTTCCTCTACCAGCCTTGGTTTTCGACTTATCAAAGTCATTGGTTTCTATTTTAAAATATCCCTCATCGAGTTCCAACATACCTTTTAAGTTATACATATCATCACGTTTCCCCATACCAGTTCGTATGACATGAAACATTCTCAATACACTTTCATAACGTGGCAGGTTGAGCTGTCGCTGAAGTTCATTGCACGAAATCCCTTTTTTGGTAAAGCAAATCAAAGCCATCGCACTATACCAAACTTGTAAATTTAATTTTGAATGTTCCATTTCTGTTCCACTACGAAGGGTTGTTCTGAATTTACAGCTTTTACATTGCCATTGCTTCTTGCCTTTAAGCCAATAATGATGTTCACTTTTGCACTTCTTGCAAACGATGCCTTCGTGCTCTCGTTGTAATCTAAAGTGCTCTTCACATTCTTCGATAGTCGAAAATTCATTCATAAAATTTAAAATATTCATTGTACTTTTAATTTAAGTACAAAGTTCAACTGCCACTACCCATCCAGTTTACGTAGTGGTAAGGAAGCGGAGATTCAATAAAATGAATCTAACTTTTAGTAACCAAGATGAATTCGCTTGATTT
>JBILCF010000156.1:0-7036 GCA_044353325.1 Chitinophagaceae bacterium
GGCTTGGTATAACAAAGTTCTAAAAGCTATTTTGAAAATCAATAAAAATGCAAAAATAAACACCAACTATTTTGTCCACTTGGAATAAACGTCTAAAAAATACCAACTATTTTGTCCATTACGCCAAGATGATAGAGGTGATGAAAAATTTATTCAGTTAAGGGTCAGCGTATCAGTAAAACATTATAAATCGACTCATTAATATAGAAAAGTTTATAATGATTATTTACATGAGTTAACATCATTCATCGTGACGCATACCCTTTGCGACTTTAAAGATATGAATGATATATGGAAACAAAGCTTGCATAGATTCTTTAGCGCCTTTGGTAGACCCAGGCAATGTAATCACTAATGTATTTTGTATCATGCCGGCTACGCCTCTAGATAGCATTGCAAAGGGTGTTCGCATTTGACCATACTGTCTAGCAGCTTCCATAATACCTGGTATTTTTCTATCAATCATTTCTTCTACAGATTCTGGGGTTACATCCCTTGGCGAAAGTCCAGTACCGCCAGTATAAATGACTAAATCAAACTGTTGCTCCACACATGATTTCAATGTAGTTTGAATATTGATTTTTTCATCTGGCAATACAGTATACATTTTAGTTTCAATACCAACTTTTGACAATTCTTGCACCACTACTTTTCCTGCTTTATCTTCTTTGGTGCCAGCTGCCACAGTATCGCTACAAACAATAACCGCTGTTTTGATTTGCTCAGTTGCAACTTGTCTATACGACGATTTTCCGCCTTTCTTTTGTAGTAATTTAATCGATGTAATTTCGATTTGCTTGTCTATAGGTTTAAGCATATCATACATGGTCAATGCCGTAATGGATGCACCATGCATAGCTTCTACTTCTACACCCGTTTTATATATCGTAGCTACATCGACGATGATATGGATATGAAGACCTTCGGTCTGATAGCGTATTGAGGCATATTCAATCGGCAATGGATGACAGTCTGGAATGACATCACTTGTTTTTTTTATAGCCAAAAGTCCTGCAGCCCGAGCAAATTCATATACATCTCCTTTAGGAACTTGTTTTTGAAGTATAAGCTGCATTGTTTCTTCCGAACTAACTTTTACAATAGCGGTTGCAGAGGCAAAGCGCAAAGAATGAATTTTGTGAAGGATATCTACCATATTGTTGAATTTAAAAAAGGCAGCTTAGATGAAGCTGCCTTTATATTGTTATAAACAGATCAACTTATTCTTTTATCAATTTGATGACCCAATTTTTACCATTTCGATTAAATCGTGCATGGTACATGCCATTGGTGTACTGACTTAAATCTATTGTTTGTAATCCATTTGATTTGAATGTTACAGAAGAAAGCACTTGGCCTACAACATCGGTTAACACCATTTGATCATTCATTTCTACACCTTGAATATTTACGCTAGTGTGACTAGGATTTGGATATAACATAAATCCTGCAGGTATATCTAAACCTTCAATACTCATAGGGAATCGAACTAAAATTGTATTCGATTGTTTCACCGCAGGGAAGTAACATCCAGATAATGGTGTTACCATTACATACACAGAATCATCTTGCGAAGCCGGTGTAAATGTTATTGTATTGGTTGGGCTATAAGTTGTTGTAAAAAATGTATTTCCTCTATACCAATCCAATTGATATGAACCTACAGAAATAGGAACTGTAGCGATATATGTTGTACTTGTGCCACCATAAACAACGGTTGGATTTGAGCTCAATGCGATAATAGGAGCAACACTTGGATTTACTACAGCTGTGATTGAGCTTGTACTTGTACAACCATTCACATCTGTACCAGTAACAGTATATGTCGTAGTGACATTTGGTGCAAATGGAGTTCCATTTGTAATTCCACCAGTCCAAGCATACGACAATCCGTTTGTGCCAAATAAGGTTACAGAAGCACCTTGACAAATTTCTGCACTTGGTGCTGATGTAATACCTATCAATGGTAATGGGTTAACATTCACTGCAACTGTTGCTGTGTTAGTACAACCATTGCCATCCGTACCTGTTACTAAATATAGACCACTTGTAGTAGCTAAGAATGGCACATTATCTTGAACTGATTGTGGTCCAGCCCAACTATAAGAATTAGCTCCTGAGCCTGCAAGTGTAATCGTTATATTATTACACCCATTGATTAAATTAGGTGTGGATGTTACAGTTGGTAATGGGTTCACCACAACTGTAATAGGGGTTCGAACTGAAGAGACACATCCGCCTACACCTATTAAAGATGTTTCTGCATAATAAGTTGTCGTTGTTGACAAAGTCGTACTATAAGGTGCGCCACTCAAACTATTTCCAAGTAAAACACCACCTGTAGGAGCATTAAACCAATTGATGCTATTATTAGTCGATATAGCAGTTAAATTTACACTACCACCTGGATTGCACAATGAAACTGGATTTGAAGTCAAGCCAGCAGGTGCAGACGGTAAAGGATTTGAAGTCACATTGATAGTTGATGTATTTGTACAACCGTTTCCATCGGTACCCGTAACAGTGTATGTAGTAGTTCCTACAGTAGGAACAAAAGCTACATTATTTGTAATACCACCAGTCCAAGAATAGGTATTTGCTCCAGTTCCACTTAAAGTAACTTGATCACCGATACAAACTGAACTCGCAGGAGATGCATTTGCATTAACAACTAAATTGATAACAGTTACATTAGCAGTAGCAGTCGAAGTACAACCAGCTGCTGATGTTCCAGTTACAGTATAAATACCACTTACAGTTGCAGGAAATGCAACATTATTTGTAATTGTTTGAGGTCCATTCCAACTATAAGTAGAAGCACCACCTCCAGATAAAGTAACTGGAGCATTTGGACAAACAGTACTAGTAATTGGTGTAGCAGTTACATTTGGAATTGGATTTACTGGAACAGTAACAGGCGTACGCGTTGCTGAAACACAAGTTGTAGGGCTACCCGACCATGTAATGATCACACTTCCATTTCCAATATTAAAGCCTTGAGCTGTAGATGAATTCGTTAAGGTACCAGTGAAAGATGAACCACCAGCACCGCCGCCACCGCCGCCTTTTTCATTTCCTGTACAAGCAGGAGTACCTAAAGTACCGCCGCCGCCGCCGCCGCCAACTAAATAGCCGCCACCGCCGCCGCCGCCGCCTGGAACGTTGGAACAACCAATAGTCATACCATCACCACCGTTAGGAACAGTACCTGCAGTACCCATAAAGTTAGCACATCCCATACCAGGCGCACCACCAACACCTACATTTCCGCCAAATCCACCGCCACCAGAAGGGCTATTCATTCCATTTAATCCAGCACCGCCGCCGCCAACACCGCCATTTCCGCCCATAAATACTCCTGGACAACCGTCAGAACTTGTTCCGCCGCCGCCGCCGCCGCCTGCTACTATAACACGATTGCCTAAGGTAATACCACCTACACGAACATCAGTAGCACCGCCACCACCACCTGCACTTGCATCGCCGCCGTTACCGCCACCATTGTATCCGCCAGTAGGTATACCACCTTGACCACCAACAAATATATTTAAAACTTGACCTGGCGTTACTGTTAAACTTCCTGATGCATATGCTCCCAAACCACCTAAACCAGGTGCTGCGCTTAATGCTGCAGAACCTTGACCACCATAACATTCTATTTGAACTGAAGTAATACCTGGAGGAACAATAAATGTTTGCATACCGCCATTAAACCCAAATGTAGAACTACCAGAAACAGCTATACCACCAACTAATGCTTCAGCATAATAGGTAGTCGTAGATGTTAAACTTGAAGGAAAACCTGTTGCACTTGGCGAATTGCCTAAGTAATTTCCGCCAACCGCTGCACTATACCAATTGATAGAATTACCTAATGATGTAGCACTCAATTGAACAGTTCCACCTGGATCACATAATCCAGCAGGGTTAGAAGTCACTGACAATGGAGCATTTGGATTAGACATAATAGTCATATTTGACCCGTTGTCAGTACCAATTGTCACTGGGTTATCACTCACTACACGTATACGATATTGTGTACCATTTGGTGTATTGCAAGGTATAGTTGCAGCGATAGTTCCGCTGTTTGCAGAACTTGAAATTGAACCTACAACCACGGGCGAAGCAAAGCTACCTGCAGCATTGGAAAGCTCTGCAGTATAGTTATTTCCTGGATTAAAAGCTCCTGTACTTGTAAAGTTAACTTGATAGGTATTGCATGGGCAGAACGAGCTTTGAGGCAAATTACCTGTTGTAATTGTTTGGGCTTTAGCTTGGAATCCAACCAATAGAGTCAGTACCAAAAGTAAGGAAGTCCATTTTTGCAAAAAAGTAGTCTGAGTAGAATTAACCATATTCAAGTAATTTGATTGTTTAAAATTACCACAATTATACGGAAATAATAAAATATTTTTGCTTTGTCGTGCTGATTTTTTAAAAAAGCCCCATTTCAATGAAAAGTGTCCAAGAAACTCGAAATTATATCAACCTCCTCGAACTTAGAACTAAACCTATACAAATACCCTTGACGGAGGCGAATGGATACACTTTAGCTGAAGCTATTTTTTCTCCCATAGATTTTCCTTCTTTTGAACAATCGGCCATGGATGGATATGCTCTCCGATATGAAGATATTGAAAAGTTTGACACCCTAAAACTAAGTGGAGTGCAACAAGCAGGCAACACCACATCTGAGCTAAATCTACTCCAAGGTGAAACAATTCGAATTTTTACAGGTTCAAAACTACCTCAAGGTGCTGATACTGTAGTCATGCAAGAAAAAGTGATTCTTGATGGAAATTTGATTCGCATAAACGATAACGCACTACAACTTGGAAGTAATGTGCGTCCCAAAGGTTCGCAAACAAAAATCGGAACCCAGGTAGCGCGAATTGGTAATACACTCAAACCTATGTTCTCGAGTTTTTTAGCAGGTTTAGGCATTACCGAAGTGACGGTTTTTTCCAAACCAACCGTTAGCATCATCAACACTGGAAAAGAATTGATACCAACTGGAAACGAATTATTGCAAGGTCAAGTGTACGAAAGTAATTCCATTGGTTTAAAACATGCCTTAGAAAACTTTGATATTCAAGTCATCTCAATAGCTCATTGCGATGATATAGAATCAGAATTGATCAAACAAATTCAATTGGCCTTGAACCAATCAGACATCCTCATCTTAACGGGCGGTGTTTCGGTAGGAGATTATGACTTTGTTGCTCCTTGCCTAGCAAAATGTGATGTGACACAACTCGTACATAAAGTCAAACAAAAACCCGGTAAGCCCTTTTATTTGGGACAAAAAAATCAACAACTTATTTTTGGCTTGCCTGGAAACCCTGCATCAACGATGACATGTTTTTACATGTATGTATTGCCTGCATTGCAAAAAATAATGGGGCAGTCCAACATTGGACTTCAAGTCGTTTCAGCAAAGCTGACCAACACCTACACCAAAAAAGCAGGTTTGACTCATTTTGTAAAATCATACATCAACGAAGAAGGTGTGGAAATTTTAGGTCATCAAGAATCCTATAAAATGAACACCTTTGCGCTTGCAAATGCGATAGTTGAACTCGATGAGCAAACAGAAATCGTTCAACAAGGCGATTGGGTCAAAGTCCATTTGTTGAACTAAATTTGTATCCACACTCATGGACTATTCGCTCATTTTGTACATTATGCTTTTTATCGTTGCCCTACTCTATTCCGCTGTAGGACATGGAGGTGCAAGCGGCTACTTGGCATTGATGGGTATTTTGGGCATAAGTCAATCAGTATCAAAACCTGTTGCATTGGTACTCAATTGCATTGTTTCATTGATTGCTTTCATCCAATTTTACAGGCAAGGTCATTTTAATGCCAAATTGTTTGGATGGTTAATTCTAGCTTCTATTCCATTGGCATTCATCGGAGGTCGCATGCAATTGAACGATGTTCTTTATAAACAAATATTGGGTGTTCTGCTTGCAGTAACTGCACTTCGATTATTATTTGAATTCAAAGCATCAACCAAAGAACAAAACTATTCAATTCCTTTACTCCTAATTATTGGCGCAAGTATTGGATTTCTTTCGGGACTCATAGGCATTGGAGGAGGAATACTTTTGTCACCATTATTGCTTTTGCTCGGTTGGACAAATGCCAAAACAACCGCTGGTATCAGTGCATTGTTTATTTTTGTCAATTCGATTTCGGGCTTGACCGCTCAACTGTCCAAAGGCTTAACAATTTCTCCTAGTATGTTCGGCATGATTATCATTGCAGCCATTGGCGGTTTAATCGGTTCGTATTGGGGCGCACGATATGCCAACAACAAACTCATTAAATCTTTGCTTGCAGTTGCATTGTTTATAGCATCATTAAAATTAATGTTACTTTGATAGACCAATTATCCATATATATATTGGCCGGAGGCAAAAGTTCTAGAATGGGAACGGACAAAGGTTTACGCACATTAGGACATCAAATGGTGATTGAACATATATTAGAAACATGCTGCAAGATGAGCGATGCTGTTTTTATTGTAACTTCAAATGAAGATTATACTCAATTCAATATTCCACTCATTAGAGATGTAATAAAAAATGCTGGACCTGCAGGTGGTATAGATGCACTAATGCATCATACAACAAACGAACTAAATATGGTTATCAGTTGTGATATGCCCTTTGTAGATGTAAAATCAATGGAGTACATGATAGCACAGTCTGCAGAACATGCCATCACAATTCCTATGCTGAACAATTATCCAGAAGCGATGTTTGGACTTTATAAAAAAGAATGTCAATCACAGTGGCGACAATTACTCCTAGAACATACATATAAAATGAGTGATTTAATTGCACATTTTAATCCTAAATTTGTCGACGGAAATTTTTTACAACAACAGAATCCAAGATTATTTACAAACTTAAATACGCCTGAAGATTTAGATAAAGCAGAACAATGGCTGACAAAATAAGTATACAATTATATGGCTCATTAGTCGATACAATAAATTCATCTAAGCTAGAACTTTACGATGTAACTG
>JBILCF010000157.1:0-7026 GCA_044353325.1 Chitinophagaceae bacterium
ACTCACACAATATCGCTTTAGTTTAGGATTAAATATCAGATTTTGACATTTATTATTCAATTGATTTTATTCATTAAGCTTAAATAAAAAAAACGGAACGCAATTTAAATCAGAATCCATAAATTATAACTTTAAGGCATTGTAGCTGACTTTTTTTTTATTTTATGTTGCGACCACTTTTACATACAAATTACCAAATAGTAGCATATTTTGATTATCTAAGCATTATATTTGCCTCGAAATCGTGGATTATTCATTACTTATATATGTTTTAGGCGCTTTTTTTGTGTCGTTAGTCACTCAATATCTAGTTATTGATCTTTCGCACAAGAAAGGTCTATTTATAGATGACCATATGAGCGATTTGCCTCAAAAGTTGCATAGTGAGCCAACTCCCCGAATTGGTGGTTTGGGTATATTTATTGCAATCTTGTTTATGGCTAAAGATATTATGGCTGAAGGATTAGAACAAAAAGATAAACAATTGGGACTATATCTTCTGCTATGTTTAATCCCGGCATTTTTAGCTGGTTTTTTAGAAGACTTGTTTGCTAAAATATCTCCTGCTCGTCGTTTATTAATTATGAGTGTATCTGGCTTTATGGCTATTTATTTAATTGAAGCTGTGGTAGTTGATTTTGAATTGTTTTCGGTTCCTTACTGGGTTGGTATTATCATTACTATGGTCGCTATACTTGGATTAATTAACGGTACTAATATGATTGATGGATTTAATGGCTTGTCTTCAGGTGTTAGTTTTTTGATTTTTACAACTTATTTTGCAATAAGCATTACTGTTGGTGATGAGGTAATGGCTTATATTTGTTTAGTTTGTATGGCAGCAATTTTGGGTTTTTTAGTTTTTAATTTCCCCTTGGGTAAAGTCTTTTTAGGAGATGGAGGGGCATATAGTCTTGGTTTTTTATTAGCCGTTATTTCAATAATGATAGTTAAAAGAAACGAAGATATTTCTCCTTGGTTTGTAATGGTAAGTTTAATTTATCCTGTATGGGAGGTTATTTTTTCGTTTACTAGAAGAACGTTAGTTCACCGATTATCGCCACTATATCCGGATTCAAAACACGTACACCAACTTATTTTTAGGAATTTAGCAAGAATGAATAATCCAAAGACAACTTTGATGATTTACCCAGTTGTTATCTTGTTTAATTCTTTTGCATTAATTTATTACAACAACATGGTGGCACTTATATTGCTAGCTTTTATCTTTGTCGTATCGTATACTTTGTTTTATTTTTACTATTCAAGAAAGGAAATATCACTTAAAAAAATTGATTCAAAAGTATAAAGTGTATACCTTTGCGCACCAAACTTAAATTAATGTACAATCAACTTATTAACAAAGAAAACAAGCTCGCATTAATTGGGCTTGGATATGTAGGATTACCAATTGCACTTGAATTTGCACGAACAATTAACGTAATAGGTTTTGATATCAATGCAAAAAGAGTCGAAATGATGCGTAATAAAATTGATCCTAGCAATGAATTGGAATCTGAAGCTTTTGAAGGTTGTTCAATAGAATTTACAGATTCATTAGAAAAGTTAAAAGAAGCTACTTTTTATGTCGTAGCTGTACCTACTCCGGTTGATGAGCATAATGTTCCAGATTTAACCCCTGTATTACGCGCTTCAGAGACTATAGGTAAAGTAATCAAAAAAGGTGATTATGTTGTGTTTGAATCTACAGTTTATCCAGGTTGTACCGAAGAAGATTGTCTTCCTGTTATTGAAAAAATATCGGGTTTGAAATGTGGCACAGATTTCAAGATTGGTTATTCTCCAGAGAGAATTAATCCAGGAGACAAAGAACATACTTTGCAAAATGTAGTAAAAGTTGTTTCTGGTTGTGATGCAGAATCTTTGGAAGAAATAGCAAAAACTTATGAACTCGTAGTGAAAGCTGGTGTTCATAGAGCTTCAAGCATTAAAGTTGCAGAAGCTGCAAAAATTATCGAAAATACTCAACGTGATTTGAATATTGCATTAATGAATGAATTGTCAATCATTTTTGACAAATTAGGTATTAATACATACGAAGTACTTGAAGCAGCAGGTACCAAATGGAATTTTTTGAAATTTTTTCCTGGTTTAGTAGGTGGACATTGTATTGGCGTTGATCCATACTATTTGACATATAAATCAGAGCAATTAGGATATAAATCTCGTGTTATTTTATCTGGCCGAATTATAAATGATGAAATGGCAAGTTATGTAGCTAAAAAAACAATTCAAACTATTATCAAAGCTGGAGTAGATATAAGCAAATCTAAAATCTTGGTTATGGGTACTACCTTCAAAGAGAATGTGTCTGATATTCGCAATTCTAAAGTTGCAGATCTAATAAAGGAACTTAAAGCTTATAGTGTTCAAGTGGATGTTGTAGACCCTCACGCTGATACAGAAGAATTAGATCATGAATATGGCTATGGTCTTACAAAAGATACTGCTACTGATTACAATGCTGTTATTGTTGCAGTTAATCATAAAGAATACTCGTCATTGACTGAAGAATATTTTACTTCAATCACAGCAAAAAATGCTTTAATTGTTGATTTGAAAGGTATCTATCGCTCAAAATTGGGCGATATGAAATATTGGAGTCTTTAACTCATTCTGAGTTGATTGGTCACCCA
Organism: Chitinophagaceae bacterium; assembly: GCA_044353325.1. GTDB lineage: Bacteria > Bacteroidota > Bacteroidia > Chitinophagales > Chitinophagaceae > OLB11. Next base: position 2,658 of record JBILCF010000157.1, read on the forward strand.
ATATTTTTCTGTTTTGAATAATTTAAATAGTGTTGCTTTTAAATTTGAAATTTCAGTATTTGTTGAGTCAAATAAGCCATATACAACACTACCTGTGCCGCTCATAGATGCATAACAGGCATTTATTTCGAGCAATTTACTTTTTATTTCAGGAAGAATAGAATGAGCTTTAAATATCTGAGTCTCGAAGTCATTAATTAGGAATTCTTGCCAATTTGAAATATCTGTATTTATCGTTTCTGAAATTGAATGAATAGGGTTGTGTGGTTGAATTTGAGAAAAAGCCCACCCCGTATTGATATGAATATCAGGTTTTACCAAAACAATATGATATTTCTGTAAGTTCAATTCAATTGGAATGAGTGTTTCGCCTCGACCAGTAGCCAAGCAAGGTGTGTTGTAAATGAAAAACGGACAGTCGCTACCCAACGATAAAGCATATTTAGATAGTTTATGATTACTTATCTTCAGGTTAAAGTAATCGTTCAATAAGCGAAGCATGAAAGCACCATCGGCAGATCCGCCACCAAGGCCAGCGCCGGTAGGAATATGCTTTAATAAATATATTGACAATTGAGGTAATGACGGAAAGTCGCGTTTTAATAATTCATATGCTTTGAGTATAATATTATCTGAAGAGTTGCCAGGAATATCAATACCGTATGTTTCGAAGGTATTTTTTTCTGAAACTACGCATTCTAATGCATCATGAAGCTGAAGGGGTAAAAATAAGGTTTCTATATCATGAAATCCATCCGCTCGTTTAGCAATTATATTTAATCCAAGATTTATTTTACAATTTGGAAATGTAATCATGTGACAAAGCTAATTTAAAAAGCCTTTCCATTTTGGAAAGGCTTTGGTTTATTAATGAGTTTCTATTTGTTTTTCTTTATGGCTTTTAATTTGATTGATTAATGATTTCAGTGCAAGATCAAATGATTCTTCAAATTGTTTAGATTCATGTTTGACGAAAAAAGTGTGTTTGGGAATGTGAACTTTTATTTCGGCAATTTTATCTTTAATGTGATGTACAACATTGTCAATTCGTAAGTAAACTTCAACATCTACAATATTGTCATGATAAGTTTTTAATTTTTCAACTTTTTCATTCACATGCTCAATTAATTTTTTATCAGCTTCAAAGCGCTGAGTGCGAATTTGTACATTCATAGTCTAAGTTTTTGTTTATTCTGTTAAAATAATAATATAAAGAACTAATATGAAGGTACATAAGTCTAATTAGATAACAAATTTTTAATCTCTTTTTTTTTGATAATTTTATTTTTTTTAAACCTACTTTAACGTTTTAGATTTAACAACCAACGAATTATTTAAGCAAAAAAAACGCACAAAAAATTGTGCGTTTTGAATTTGGATAAACTTTTTTATTTGCCAAAATGTAATTTTTTACCAAGGTAAACAGCATTGCTTCCGAGTTCTTCTTCGATTCGGATTAGCTGATTATATTTCGCCATTCGGTCACTACGAGATGCAGAGCCTGTTTTGATTTGGCCGCAATTCAACGCTACAGCTAAGTCAGCTATTGTTGAATCTTCTGTTTCGCCACTTCTATGACTCATAATCGTATTGTAACCGGCAAACTGAGCCATTGAAACTGCATTGATTGTTTCACTTAAAGAGCCAATTTGATTTACTTTCACTAGTAATGCATTCGCTATATTTTCTTTAATACCTCGCTCTAGTCTGTTTACATTCGTTACAAATAAGTCATCGCCTACTAATTGTACTTTTTTGCCAATTGCTTGTGTCAACATTTCCCAGCCTTTCCAATCATCTTCAGCTAGTCCATCTTCTATTGAAGCTATAGGGTATTGTTTGCACCAGTTTTCCCAGAATTTTACAAGTTCCTCGCTTTTCATTTTTTTACCATCCGATTTCTTAAATACATAACATTTTTGTTTTGCATCCCATAGTTCAGAATTTGCTGCGTCCATAGCTATAAGGATTTGAGAACCAGTTTTATATCCAGCACTTTGAATAGCAGTCAATACAGTTTCAATAGCTTCTTCATTACTTTGAATGTTTGGTGCAAATCCACCTTCATCTCCAACATTTGTTGAATATCCTTTTTTCTTCAATACATTTTTAAGGGAATGAAAAATCTCAGTTCCCCAACGTAATCCTTCACTGAAGCTTTTAGCGCCAACTGGCATCACCATAAATTCTTGAAAATCTATTTTGTTATCTGCATGTGCGCCGCCATTTAAAATATTCATCATTGGCACAGGCAATGTTTTGGCATTAGTGCCACCTATGTAACGGTACAAACTCAACCCGGATTCTTCTGATGCAGCTTTGGCAGCAGCTAGGCTGACAGCAAGTATTGCATTTGCACCAAGTTTGCTTTTGTTTTCAGTATTATCAAGGTTTATCATGGCTTGATCAATTGATTGTTGATCGAAGATGTCAAGACCTATAAGTTCGTTGTTGATTAATGTGTTTACATTTTTAACAGCTTTAAGTACACCTTTTCCTCCATACATTTTTTTGTCATTATCGCGAAGTTCTGCGGCTTCGTGTATTCCAGTGCTTGCGCCAGAGGGAACAGCTGCTCTTCCCATTGCACCTTGGTCTGTATAAACTTCGGCTTCTACCGTTGGGTTGCCTCTAGAATCCAATATTTGTCTTGCATGTACTTGTGTTATAAAACTCATAGTTTAAAAATTTAAGAGTGCAAAGGTAATTCAATAAAATAATTTATTGTAATCTCTAATCGTGTGTTTTGAAATTGATAACGTTGATAGTTAGTTGATTAGCTATATCAAAAGTTGAAAATTTATATCTGAAAACAATGTTATTCGTTTCTTTGTTATTACCATTCGCCTTTAAACTCAGCTTTGTATTTTTCCCATGGAGTTGTTTTATGTTTATTCTCACCAAAATATTTGAGAATCATTTCCATAGTCGGAGTTTCTAAATAACCAGGAATTGGCTGGGGATTTACAAAATTTTCATCGAAAAAAATACTTGTAGGATAGCTCAATTTGTTGCGCATCCAATCGGCAGCCAATTCATTGGTTTTGGTGTTCGGAATACGTCCATACAATTTGCTATTAAATGTCACACTATCTTTTCGCTCAGCATCGAAATGGATACAATAAAATTTCGAGTTGATGTATTCTATTAATTTCTGATTTGAAAATGTTTTTCTATCCATGACTTTGCACCATCCACACCAATCAGTGTATATATCCACATAGACTTTACGAGGTTCAGTTTTCATGCGTTCTTGAACTTCTTCTATACTCAACCATTGTATACCTTTCAATTTAGCAGGGGTGTTTTTTTTTGGTTGTTGTTGTGCATTTAAAAATGTAGTCGTCAACATGCAAATCAGTAGTGTTATAGTGTATTTCAATTTCATATCTATGTATTGTAAGTAGATGTGTACTTTTGTGTTGTTTTTAATTTATGATGTTCTTTTTGTTTTGCAATAATACTTAGATTTATGGAAAAGAAAAAAATAGCTTTGGGAATAACAGGCGCTTCTGGAGCAATATATGCTGACTTGCTTATGAAAAAGTTAGCTACCCGAAATGATGTCGATGTAGCCTTTGTAATGAGTGATAATGCAGTTGATGTTTGGAAGTATGAATTGGACAATGAAAATTTTAATACATATGGTTTTAAGATGTTTACCATCAATGATTATTTTGCTCCCTTTGCAAGTGGAAGTAGTCGATATGAGGCATTGGTCATATGTCCATGTAGTATGGGTACTATAGGCCGAATAGCCAATGGTATAAGTGATAATTTAATTACAAGAGCCGCTGATGTTATGTTGAAAGAGCGAAGAAAATTAATTTGTGTCGCACGTGATACGCCATATAATTTAATTCATTTAAATAACATGAAAATCATTACTGAGGCTGGTGGTATTATTTGCCCAGCTTCACCTTCTTTTTACTCCAAACCTCAAACATTCGAAGAACTTGCATCTACCGTAGTAGATAGAATTATTGGTCTACTCGGCTTGCCAATAGATACATTTCGTTGGAGTGAAAACGACGATCTAGGATAAGATTTTATTGATAACAGCTGTACTAGAATATCCTTCTAGAAATGGAATAACTTTGACTTCGCCTCCATATTGTTTCACTTCTTGTGCTCCAACTATAGTCTCTATGGTATAATCGCCACCTTTGACCAATACATCAGGTTTTAATTTCAGGATTAAATCCAATGGAGTGTCTTCATCAAATAAAATGACTGCATCTACATAGGTTTGACAAGCAAGATTAAATGCCCTAGAATTTTGGTCGATTATAGGGCGTTTTTCGCCTTTTAGTTTTTTAACAGAATTGTCAGTATTGACAGCTACAATCATTTTGTTTCCAAACTCCGC
>JBILCF010000158.1:0-7017 GCA_044353325.1 Chitinophagaceae bacterium
ATTTCAATCCAAAGATGAAGTCGATCCTATGATTGAAAAATTAATAGCAAACCAAATTCGCTGTATTGAAATTACGTTAAGAACGCCGCTTGCTTTTGAAGCAATACAGTATACTATTGAAAAATATGGCGATGCCATTGACGTAGGTATAGGCACCATTATCAATGAAGAACAAATTCAAAAAGCAAAAGCATTGAACGTGAAATTCATGGTCAGTCCTGGATTAAATCCATCTATATTTGAAGCATTACAAAACAGCAATATCGCTTTTATACCTGGTGTAGCTACTCCTAGCGAAATCATGTTAGGTCTATCTCAAGGGTGGGATACATTCAAGTTTTTCCCAGCCAATTTATTTGGTGGCATCAATGCGTTGAAAACCTATGGTCAACTTTTTCCAAATGTTCGATTTTGTCCGACTGGTGGTATCACAAAAGAAAGTTTTCAAGACTATTTAAATTTGAAAAATGTAATAAGTGTTGGTGGTTCTTGGATGACCAATTAAACTAACACTTTGTCTGTATTCCAAATCAACGATGCAGCACCTAAAATAGCTGCGTCACTTTCACGCAATTCGGAAGGCAGTAATTTCACTTTTCCTTGATAAATCTTCAAAAGATTTTCTTCCATATATTTATGCGTAGGCTCAAAAATATACTTTCCAGCTTGTGCTAATCCACCAAATAAAATAATGGCTTCTGGACTTGTAATCGCTACAGCATCTGCCAAGCTTTGTCCTAATATTTTCCCGGTAAATTGAAATATTTCTAAAGCTAAAAAGTCACCTTGAACAGCAGCATCATAAATATCTTTAGAGGTAATGTTAGCCACAGAACGAAGCAAACTAGATGTTGATTTGGTTTCTAAAAATTCATTTGCGGTACGAACAATACCAGTTGCTGAGGTGTATGTTTCCAAACACCCTTTTCGCCCACAACCACATAAACGACCATCTCGAACAGCAATAACATGTCCTAATTCACCAGCAAATCCATCATGACCATAAATCATTTTGCCATTGGCTACAAAACCACTACCAACACCTGTACCTAAGGTCACCATGATAAAATCATTCATCCCTTTTGCAGCTCCATGCATCATTTCACCTATAGCAGCTGCATTGGCATCATTGGTTACAGTTGTTTCCAAACCAAACTTATCGGAAAATAATTTTGCCAAAGGAAGCACTCCTTTCCAACGTAAATTGGGCGCAAATTCAATAGTCCCATTATAATAATTTCCGTTTGGGGCACCTATACCTATACCTTTAAAATTATTTTTTCCAAGCTTCACTATTTGAGGAAACAATTCATCATAGCTTGCATCTACGAAGCCTTCGAGGTGTTCATAATCTTTCGTAATGAGTTCAGCCTCAAAAAGGATATTGCCCATTTTGTCTACGATACCCATCACAGAATTTGTACCACCTATGTCTATGCCTATACTATATTGCATGTATAAATTTAAATGATTTTTTGAATAAAAGATTAATGAGCAGCTGTTTCATTTGCATCATAATCAATACCTTGTTTAATAAGAATATTTTTCACTGCAAAAGCAAAAAATGCTAAATAAGCAAAACAAATTACAGCAATCCAATACGAAGTGTGGATACCAAAACCAGTACTCGACGGATTTCCACTTTGTAATAAATCAGCCAATTTACCTTGAATTGGTGGAATAATTCCCCCACCTAATATCATCATAATCAAAAATCCTGATCCTTGGGTTGTGTATTTTCCTAAACCAGCTATTGACAATGAAAAAATACATGGCCACATTACGCTGCAAAATAAACCACCACTTAAGAAAGCATATGTTGCAACTTGTCCTTCGGTAAATATTCCTACCAACATAGCACCAAGCCCCAATAAACTAAAAATCAATAAGGTTTTAGCTGGTTTATCTTGGGTCAAGAAAAATGCTAATACTAAAATTAATACACAAACAAAATACCAATACAATGGTGCCATATCGTTTTGGGCAATACTATTGATAACTACAACTACAGCAAATGCCAATAGAGGTACAACCAACAATAAAATATTTTTCAAGGTTTTACCAGGACGAAAAACATTGATAGCGCCGGCCCAACGTCCAATCATCAAACTCCCCCAATACATTGACACATAAGGTGCTGCATCTTTAGATTCAAATCCACCAAACTGAGGCTGCTTCAATAGCTCGCTTAAATTACTGCCAATAGCAACCTCTACACCAACGTAAATAAATATAGCCAACATCCCTAAAATTAATTGAGGATATTTCATAGCACCCCACCCTTCATTATTTTTGTTTGCACTAATATAAGAAACCACCAAAGTAGCCAATACTATAAACAAACCAAATAGTAGCCATTTCATACGCGTATCTTCAATGGCTTTTTTAGCTATTTCATCTACAGGAATTTCTTTATAACTCATAAACACTGGAACAAAAGCAATGACAAGTAATACCGTCATAATTAACATTGCAACAAGTGCTTTATTCGCTTTTTCTGTTTTTTCATCACTACCTCCAGCAGGTACTTTTTTAGAAAAGAAAAATAAAGCTGCAGCACCCAAAAATAAGGCACATACTATTCCGTACAGAATAGATACTTTATCTAAACTCAAATTATTGATTTGATCATCATTGGCTTTCGTCACACCAAATAAAGCTAAGGCTACTACGATTGGTCCAATAGATGTTCCAAAGGAATTGATACTACCACCCAAATTGATTCTATTGGAACCCGTAGATGGATCACCAAGTGTTAATGCAAAAGGATTGGCAGCAGTTTGTTGCAATGAGAAACCTAATGCAACAATAAAAAAACCAACCAACATACCACCAAACGTATTCCCATTTACTGCCAAAATCATAGCTATAGCCCCTAATGCAGAAAAAGTCAAACCGTAAACTATACTTTTTTTATAACCCCATTTAGACACTAAATCTTGTCCGTTGAAATTTGAATAAAAAAACATCCCAAGAGCACCCAAATAATATGCACCATAAAAAGCAAAATCAATCAACTGGCTTTGGAACTGATCTAAATTAAAGTAGTGCTTACAAAAAGGAATAAATACGCTATTGCCAGCGGCTATAAATCCCCAAAAGAAAAATACAGTTACTAAGGTACTCAATGCACCATAATTGGTGGGAATTGTTGTTTTTTGATTTTCCATGTAATGTGTTTTATTAAAAAAATTAAATGTAATAAAAAAATATTAAGGTTCAAAATGACACTAAGTAAATTTATGTTCGATTGAACCCCAAATTAAAAATTTTACGGAAAATTAATCGAAAAACTACACGAAATGCCCTTTTAAGCATTAAAAAATAAAAAATAGAACTTTTGATGGACACACAAACACAAAACTACATTGAATGCTTTTTAAATATTCATAAAGTGGTAAACACTACCAACCACTTGCCAAAACATCAGCGATATGCATCGTTTTGAGATTTAGTCCTGAATGTTTGATATAACCTTCAATATGCATTAAACAAGAAATGTCAGTTGAAATCATATATTCGGCTTTTTGCTCCAAAGCACTATTGACTTTGGTCATGGCCATACCGATAGAAATAGGTTCATACTTCACTGCAAATGTACCGCCAAAGCCACAGCAGGTTTCGCATTCCTTCATTTCGCGAAGCTCAAGATCTTTTACGTTTGATAATAATTTACGAGGAGAAGATTTAATGCCGCATTCGCGCAATGCGCCGCATGCATCGTGATACGTCGCTACGCCATTAAGTTGTGCGCCTAGATCTTCCACTTTCATGATGTCAACTAAAAATTCAGTTAACTCATAGGTTCTTTTCCGTATCGATTTAGCTTGTTTGTGGCAAGATGCATTTTCAAAAAGCTCATCAAAGCTCCCTCTTACATACCCAATACAAGATCCACTCGGCGCGACGATATACTCTTCGCCCGAAAAATCTTGAATAAATTTCTCGCTGACTACTCTTGCTTCGTTGGTAAAACCAGCATTATATGCAGGCTGTCCGCAACAAGTTTGGTTCGGATTGTACGAAACTGTGCAGCCTACTTTTTCTAAAACCTTTACAGTATTCATACCTATTTCTGGGTATAGTTGATCAACAAAGCAAGGAATAAATAATTGTACTTTCATGGTTAGAGAGATTCTAGAAAAGTTTGAAATTCGTCTTTAAATTTATTTTTTAATGCAATCATTTTCAATGCTGCCATTGCTGCTTCTTCACCTTTGTGTCCGTGCTTACCACCAATCCGCTCAAGGGCTTGTTCTTCGGTATTGACAGTCAACACACCAAATACGACTGGACTTTCCAGTGTAATATTCAAGTTGCTAATACCTTCTGTGACAGCCTTACAAACATAATCAAAGTGTGGCGTTTCGCCACGAATCACACAACCAAAAGCAATGTAAGCATCGCCGCCTACAATTGTTGCATGTTGCTTTACAGCAAATGGCAATTCAAAACACCCAGGCACTTGATAAGTCAAAACTTTCACATCTGGATATTGTGCTAAGATTCTTTTGGCTCCAGCTACTAATTCATTGACAATAACATCGTTCCATTCGGTATAAATAAGAACAACCTGCGAAGCTTGTACTTGCAGGTTGTCTGTTTTGTATAATATGTTTGAATTGTCTAGAGATGCCATTGACTAAGGATTGTAATCACCCAAACGAGCAAGATTTTTATCCATATTACGCGCTTGTTGACTCATCGGAAAACGTTCTTTGATTTTTCGATACATCTTGATTGCTTCAGTTGGATTATTTTTGATTTCGTAAGCCATACCTGCGCGCTCTAAATAAATAGGCGCTAAGAATAAGTTATCTTCGTTTTTAGATGCATCCAAATAAGCTTTTATAGCATCATCGGTTTTGTTTTGTTCCATTAAAGCATCGCCCAAAGCACCTTTTGCAACATCAGAAACCATTGTTCCTTTGCCATCAAAATCTTTCAAATATTTTTCAGCTTTTGCAAAATCACCCATTTTAAGGCAACAAACACCAGCATAATATTTAGATAAGTTTGCTGCTGGAGTGCCACTAAATTTATCAATAATTTTTGCAAAGCCTAGCTTATCACCATCACCATTCAAAGCCCAATTGAGTGAATCCATCCCAAAATAAGTTTGAGCACGGAATATTGCATCATTAGACTTTTCAATACGTGGAGTTTTGTAAAACTTATCATAAGCAACATAACCCAACACGACTGCAAGGATACCAATAACAACATTGTTGATCATTTTGTGATTATCTTGATACCAATGTTCTACTCCTTTCAGTTTCTCTTCTGCTGACGGTAAGTCATCAACAACTTCAGCACCTGTAACGACGCGTTTTGGAGCAGTGTATAAATCTTGTTTTGCCATTTTTATATTAAAATTTTTATAATAGGTTATTTAGAAACGAAGGCAAAAGTAATGAAAAAGTTGAATTTAATAGAAAACACGAACAAATAATTTCATGTAATTAAGACTAAGTCCTAAAAAAGCACCTTTTATGTCCATTTTAGAAAGAAATACCCTGAACCGAACCTAATAATGTTCAATTTGTATTTACGCCATTGCTAAATCAGGAACCTTTCCAAACTCTTTCATTGTACGTAAATGAGAAAGCAAAGCACTTCGAGAAGTTTGGAATTCGTTGTAAGGAATATTAAACTCTTTACATGTTTCTTTAACAATTTCAGATAATGCAGGATAATGTATATGGCTTACTTTTGGAAAAAGATGATGTTCAATTTGGTAATTTAAACCACCCACATACCAACGAACCAAAAGATTATTAGGTGCAAAATTAGCTGTTGTAAGTACTTGATGTACAGCCCAATCTTGATCAATATGCTTGTCTTCGTAAGCTTCTTCAAAATGTGCCCCTTCTACAACATGAGCCAACTGAAAAGTCAGTGCCAAAGATAAGCCCATGCTGACATGCATTACAGCGAAGCCAATTAAGTAAGGGACAAAACCAACCACATAAATAGGCAATAAAATGAAAACAACTAAGTAATAGAATTTGCTAAACCAAAATATAAATTGTTCTTTAGGACTGACATCCCACATTTTAGTTCGATAAATCATACGACTAAAATACTTTTGAAAATCCATCAAGAATACCCAAGCAAAAGATGAAATAGCATAAACTAGAAATACATAAATGTATTGAATTTTGTGCGCAGGAACCCATTTTTGGGTTTTAGCTTGTCGCATTATGGGACTTTTTGCAATATCATCGTCTACCCCATCAATGTTCGTATATGTATGATGAATAATATTGTGTTTTTGTTTCCAAATAAATTGGTTTCCGCCCATAATATTGAGTGAATACCCCATAATATCATTGATCCATTGCTTTTTGGAATAAGCTCCATGACAGGCATCATGCATGATATTGAATCCCATTGAAGCCAAGGTTAGCCCTAGCAATGAACACATAGACAACAATGCCCAAACTGGTAATTGTGGATAGAAGTACAACAAAGAGAAAAATAGACCAAATGCGAGAGGTACCAAAATAAAAGTTTTGGCATACAAGCGCCAATCGCCAGTCTTTTCTAAATGATTTAATTTAAAATAATCATCTGCTTTCTTTTTCAACGTGGCATAAAAAGTTGTTGAATTTTTACTAAATGTTACTTTTGACATATCTTAATTTTAGTCATGCAAATATAATTGATTTAATAAAATAAAACTGTGACAAAAATCATGATAGGATACTTATAAAACTAATATATCGAAATTTCCACTTCTTTTCCACTCTCTTGTGAATAACAATATCAGCATTGTATGCAGAGTATAAATACATTTGTCAGACTAGATTGTAAAAAGACGAACATGGCAGCAAATAAAGCATTGACAGCATACGACGAAGATTCCATACGATCGCTCGATTGGCGCGAGCATATTCGATTAAGACCAGGTATGTATATTGGTAAACTTGGCGACGGTAGCAGTGTCGATGACGGAATATACGTTTTACTAAAAGAGGTGATAGATAACTGTATCGATGAGCATACCATGGGACA
>JBILCF010000159.1:0-6978 GCA_044353325.1 Chitinophagaceae bacterium
TGCATTTGTTTCATCTAATGGAGATGTAGAAAAAAATAAATGTACTAATTTTTAATTTCAAATGGGATTATTCGACAAGATATTCAAACGCAATAAGGAACAAGAAGTAGCCAAAGAAACCCTTGACAAAGGCTTAGAAAAAACCAAACAAAGTTTTTTTTCCAAAATCACCAAAGCTGTAGCTGGTAAGTCCTCTGTAGACGCCGATGTATTAGACGAATTGGAGGAAGCACTCATTATGTCTGATGTTGGCGTAGCTACAACAGTTGAAATCATCAAACGCATTGAGGATCGAGTTGCCAAAGACAAATATTTAGGCACTTCTGAGCTGAATTCCATGTTGCAGGAGGAAATGGTGAATGTTTTAACCGATGCACCAACACTTGAATATCAAAATTTTGATTTACCAGCCAATAAAAAACCTTACATTATTCTAGTGGTTGGCGTTAATGGTGTTGGTAAAACAACTACCATTGGAAAGTTAGCCTATAATTTTAAAAAATCAGGTAAAAAAGTAATGATGGGCGCTGCAGATACATTTCGTGCTGCTGCTGTGGATCAACTAACTATTTGGAGTGAGCGTGTTGGTGTAGATATAGTTAAAAAAGAAATGGGCAGCGATCCAGCTTCTGTAGCTTTTGATTCTGTCAATAGTGCTGTAGCCAAAGGTGCCGATGTATTGATTATTGATACAGCAGGTCGTTTGCACAATAAAGCTTATCTGATGGATGAATTGAGCAAAATCAAACGCGTAATTCAAAAAGTAATTCCAGATGCGCCACATGAAGTGTTATTAGTACTCGATGGCAGTACTGGCCAAAATGCAATAGAACAAGCAAAACAATTTACACAAGCAACAGATGTAACTTCTTTAGCGATTACAAAATTAGATGGAACTGCCAAAGGCGGTGTTGTATTAGCCATAGCCCATCAATTTAAAATTCCAGTAAAATATATCGGAGTAGGAGAGCAGATGCAAGATTTGCAGGTGTTTAATAAACTTGAGTTTGTAGATAGTTTGTTTAGTTTGAAATAGAAACACAGATATCTCAGATTCCTCAGATGAAATCCTTGTGGTAAATTACTCCCAATTCTCTGCGGTTAAAAAGTCACAGATTCTTCAGATGAAATCTTCTCAACGCACTATGCGTTATCCTCCAAATTCTTTGCAGTAAATAATTCTCTGCGCACTCTGCGGTTGAATTCCTCACCAATCTCTGTGGTTAAATTGCAAAAAAAATAGCCACGATTTCTCGTAGCTATTCTTTTATTATTTTGAAAAAATTGCTTATTTCGCTTCAACCATTTCCACATCAAATATCAATACGCTATTTGCAGGAATTCCTTTTGGATTGTTAGGACTTCCAGGCATTGCACGACTACCATATGCCATTGATGATGGTATGATTAAAGTTGCTTTAGCACCTTTATTAAGCATTGCTATTCCTTCATCCCAACCTTTGATTACTTGTCCAGAACCCAATTTAAATGTAAATGGAGATACATGTCCAAATTTAGGGTCTACGTTAGAATCAAATGGAGTGCCATCCAACAATTTACCAGAATAGTTCATTGTTACATCTTGACCAGCTTTGGCCATTTCGCCAGCACCTTTTTGTGTCATGATATAGTACAAACCAGAAGCTGTTTTTTGAACTTTCAATTTGTTCGCTTTTACATATTCTTGTATCAATTTGTCATCAATACCATTTTGTTTTCCAGCAGCATCATCTTGTTCTTTTTTGTATTCTGCCTGTGTTTTTACTGAAATCATGTTGACAAAGAAATTAACTTTATCGCCAGATTTTACAAATGGAGGCATTTGACCACCTCTAAAAACTGAATCAGCTACAGTACGAAAAATTGCACTATCACCTTCTGTCATCATCGCTAAACCTTCCATGACGTCGCCATTGAATGATGGTTTTTGAATTTGAGCAGGAACTGGTTCGTTGTTGTTCATTTTGTATGAATCAAACAAAGAACTATCGTTGACTACCGTGCGGATATGCATCATAATCATACTACCTTCAGCAGCTTTCTTAGTGCCTGGTGCATCTTTTACCATCATGTATTCAAGTCCTGAAGGTAATTGTTTGAATGCGTTTTCTTGTGCATTGACTTGCATGATACATGCTGCAGATGCTAAACTTAAAATAATACGTTTCATATTTATATACTTTATAGGTTTTTTATTTAATCGCTTTTACTTGAACATCAAATACCAATGGAGAATTTGCTGGAATTCCATCAGGGTTTGCTGGATTACCAGGCATACCACGATCGCCATAAGCCATTGGAGAAGGGATAAGCAATTTCGCTTTTGCACCTACATTCAATAAAGCTATACCTTCGTCCCAACCACGAATCACTTGACCTTGACCTAATGTAAACTCAAATGGTTCTACATGTTGAAAAGCAGGGTCTTCGTTTGAATCAAATTTTTTGCCATTCAACAATGTACCTGTGTAGTTCATTGTTATTTTTTGACCATTTGTTGCATTTGCACCAGTACCTGGAGTCGTTATAACATAATACATTCCAGATGCCGTTTTAGTAGCTGTCAAATTGTTGGCTTTTAAGTAATCATTGATTGCTTTATCGTCTGCTTCCAATTGTTTTTTAGATGCTTCAGTTTTAGATTTTTCGTATTCTTCTTTGCTTTGAACAGTCAATATTTTTACTGTAAATTCAAGAATATCGCCGCTTTTAGCAAATGGTGGTAATGGTTGACCTTTAGCTAATGTATCTACTGCTATTTGGAATACTACGCTATCACCTTCAGTTAATTCAGGAAATGCTTCCATGATGTCACCAGGTTGTTGTGGTGCATTAACAGGTGTTTCGATTGGTTTGTCATTGTTCATTTTGCGTGAGTCGAACAATACACTATCATGGATTTTTGTTACGATATGCATTGTTACAAAAGAACCTACAGTTGCTTTTTTCTCACCTTTTTTATCGTCAATTATTTTGTATTTTAGACCGGATGGTAATGTTTTGAATTCTTTCATTCCACTTTTACAGCTAAAAAGGGTTGCTACTACGAGTAGCGTTACGACACTTGCTAATTTTCTCATTGTTTTGTTTGTTGTTAAATTAATATTTGTTTGTTTTAAAATTGTTTATTTAATCGGCTTTGATTTGGACTAGTTCTACATCAAAAAGTAAAATACTATTGGCAGGTATTCCTTTTGGGTTAGCAGGGCTTGCAGGTATGGACTGAGCGCCATAAGCCATTGCAGAAGGTATATATAACGTTGCTTTTGTACCTTGATTAAGCAAAGCAATTCCTTCATCCCAACCTTTAATCACTTGGCCTTGCCCCAATTTAAATTCAAAAGGTTGCACATGATTAAATGCTGAATCCACGTTGGAATCAAATTTAGTTCCATCCATTAAGCGACCAGTATAGTTCATCACTACTTTCTGACCACTTTGTGGTAAAGGACCATTGCCCAATTCATTAATTTTGTAATATAATCCCGAAGCTGTTTTTGTTGCTTGTATGCCACTATCTTTAAAATAGGTTTGCAAAGCCAAATCCTCATTAGCAGGTTCTTTGAAATCAAGTAATTCTACATTGAAAACCAATGGACTATTGGCAGGAATGCCTTTTGGATTTGCACCTCCGCCTGGACGAGCATTTGATCCATATGCCATACCTGATGGGATATAAAATATAGCTTTGCTACCTTTAGATAAAAGTGCGACACCTTCATCCCAACCTTTGATTACTGCACCTGTACCCAATTTAAATTCAAATGGAGTAACATGTCCAAAAGCAGTATCAGTATTAGAGTCAAATTTAGTTTCATCTAACAATTTGCCATCATAATTCATTTTAACTTGATAGCCATTTTGTGGTTTTTGACCGTTGCCTTCAGCAACTATAGTATAATACATACCACTTGCTGTTTTGGTTGGCGTTAAATTATTTTTCTTGAAGTAAGCTTGCAATTTCTTTTCGTCTTCAATTTTGGCTTTTTCTTGATCTTTCTTTTGTTTTGCCAATTGTTCTTGCATTTGCTTTTGCATTTGAGCTTGTTGCTCTTTTTGCACTTGTTCTTTAGATTTAATCGAAATCAATTTGATTTGATATTCTATTTTATCGCCTTTTTTAATGAAATCTGGGCGTTTGTTTTTGGTGTTTTTGTAAATAATATCGGCATCAACGGCAGCAATTAGGCTATCGCCAGGAGTCATAAAAGCAATGACTTCAGCGATGTCTCCTTTAAATGAAGGTTTGTTCATGCCAAATTCGGCTGCTTTACCTTTGTTGGCTTGGTACGAATCGTAAAGTAAGCGGCCCGAAGCTATTGAACGCATGTTGACCTTGATCATATCACCCTCTTTTGGTTTGTTGCTACCCGGTTTGTCCACCGCAAAGGCATACATTATACCAGAAGCTAAAGTTTTAAATTTGAGTTGGGGCGGTGTAGGCACTACAGTAGGAGTCGGAGTTGGTGCTACAGGTTTAGGTGCAGGCAAGCTAGGTTTTACTTGTGCTTGAAGCGATATGCCAACGGCACTTGCGATGATTAAAGTACTGATTCTTGGAAACATGATTTTAATAGACTTTCGTTTTCTTGAATGGCTTGTTTAATTTTTTCAATTGTTATAGACAATGATTCTTCAGATTTTCCTCCTGCTGCATTGGCATGGCCACCGCCATTAAAATAGGTTCGTGCAAACTGATTGACGTCCATTTTACCTTTGCTTCGAAAAGACATTCTGATTTCATTTTCTCTTTCGCTGATAAAGATAGAAAAGATTATGTTTTTTATACTTAAAGGAAAGTTAACAATCCCTTCCGTATCTCCAGTGTTTATCTTGTATCTGTTTAATTCATCCCGACTTATAGCGATTAATGCAGTGTGTTGATTCGGGAAAAGCATCATTTTGTCGGCCAATACATAGCCTAAAAAGCGTAGACGGTTTTCTTGATAGGTATCAAAAACAGCTTGATGCACCGGCGCTGGAACTAGGCCTTTATCCATCAAATCGGCTACCATTCGGTGTGTATCCGAAGACGTGCAGGAAAATTTAAAAGACCCAGTATCCGTCATGGTGCCTGCATAGATACATTGCGCCATGGTGGTGGTTATCATACTATTGTCGCCGCAGGCATTGATGAAATCGTACACCATTTCACAGGTGCTGCTTTTTTCGGGTATGCTTATACCATAATCAAAGGACATATCTGGAAACAGATGATGATCAATCATGACTTTGGTACCTTTAAAGTCGGTTAAAACCTGTGTCATGTTTTTGGTTCGAGAAACATGGTTGAAGTCCAAACAAAACAACAAATCACATGCATTGATGCGCTCTTGCGCCATAGTCGTTTGCTGTTCGTATATCAAAACTTCTGCAGCGCCTGGCATCCATTGCAGAAAATCCGGCATTGAATTGGGCGAAATAACCACACAATCATGACCTTTAGCTGTCAAATAATGCTTCAAAGCCAATGTAGAACCCGTTGCATCGGCATCAGGATTATGATGATGAGTAATCACAATGCGCTGAGGTTGCGATAGCTGAGGAATTATATCTTGTATGGGTTTCATGGTCGGGTTGCAAAGTTGTATGTTTATTTATGATTTTCAAAATATTGTTTGTTTTATCTTGCTTGGATTGAAATTCATGAAAAAAGATCTATTTAACAACTATAAAGAAATTGCTTAATGGGTAACGAAAAGTCACGAAGATTTGAAAAAATGAATACTTCCAACTACTTAAATCATACGAAAGTGCAGCCTTCATACAAAGGTTAATAAGACCACGAAGGGCTAAATAAAGTATTTGAAAGACATAAAATGCTACTGTCACTTTTGTTACATTCTCTTTTAGGTTTGTGCTATACCTTTGCAATAAATATATTGTGATGATGAAATATGCAATTTTTCTGTTTGTAGCCTTTGTTGGTTTGTATTCTTGTCAAAGTTCGAGTTCTACTGAGACTGCATCTAAAGTCGAAGTGAAAACGATTAATCAACAAGACTTTAAAGCAATGCAATCTAAACCGGATTTGGTTGTGTTGGATGTGCGCACGCCAGGCGAAGTTTCTGAAGGAATTATCAATGGTGCTACAATGTTTCTTGATTACAATTCGTCAGATTTTGAGCAACAGCTAGATGCTTTGGATAAATCAAAAACATATTTGGTGTATTGCAGAAGCGGCAACAGAAGCGGCAAGGCATGTCATACCATGCTGGATAAAGGGTTTAAACAAGTATATAATTTAGAAGGTGGTATCAGTGCATGGTCTGATCCCTTGGGAGTGAAATAGTGGAGCAGGTATCAGTATGAATCAAATTAAAGTTAATCTGCCAGGGTTTTTAATTGCGCTAGCGCTCAGTGTGGTGGCGGTATTGCTGTCTATGGTAGTATCGTTTATTAGTGTGATTTTGATTGGTTTTTTACTCGGTGTAATCGTAGGTAATATTTACAATTTTAATGATGCCATTCAACAAGGGTTTAGCTATACGGGTTCTAAATTGTTGGAATTGTCGGTATTGTTCTTGGCCTTTAGTATCAGTTTCTCAAACATAAAAGGTCTTGGCTGGCATAGTTTTTCGATATTAATTGTTACTGTGGTTGTCGTAATTTATGCTACAATTTTTTTAGCTAAGGTTTTTAAATGTCCCGATTCCACAGCTTGGTTGACAGGTTTCGGAACTGCAATATGTGGTTCTTCTGCAATTGCTGCTGCATCGCCTGTGGTAGGTAAAAAGAAAGATGATGTAGCCATTGCATTGGCTGTTGTGAATATATTGGGTAGTATAGCGATGGTAGTGATTCCGTTTGTATTTAAGTATATCGATATCTCAACAGCATTTAAAGGTTTGATTATTGGAGGTACATTGCATTCAGTCGGTAATGTAGCAGGTGCAGCTTATGCACTAGATTCAGAAGTGGGTGAAATAGCGATTACGATTAAACTCGCTCGTGTAGCTTTATTATCTCCGGCTATTA
>JBILCF010000031.1:0-19073 GCA_044353325.1 Chitinophagaceae bacterium
TCCTACTCCGTCAGATTGTATAGAAGCTAATATTGCTGTGCCACTGTAAT
Organism: Chitinophagaceae bacterium; assembly: GCA_044353325.1. GTDB lineage: Bacteria > Bacteroidota > Bacteroidia > Chitinophagales > Chitinophagaceae > OLB11. The sequence continues at coordinate 51 of JBILCF010000031.1, forward strand.
TGATATCGCCTACGCCTGAGTTCGTCAATCTGAGTGTATCAGAAGCTTGAACATCAATATCGCCAACGCCATCATTGATGACTGAAGTATTTTTGCTTATCAAATTTTTTGCATCAATATTACCAGTACCATCATTTGTCAAAGTGCTGTTTTCGGTAACTCCATTAAGGTCGATATCGCCAACACCATTGTTTGTAATATGAAGTATTGTACTCTCAACATTGAGTTGAATATCACCAACACCATCGTTGAGTATGGTTAAATCCGTTGAACGCAATATGCCTTTATTTGTTAGGTCGCCAACACCTTGTTGATTGATCGATTTTAATCCTTTGCAATACACTTTTGCTTGCACTTTCGACGAATGATTAAAGCTCAAAAAGTTTGACTCTTTGGATTCGAAATTGATGTTTAGGGTATTGTTGCTAAAATCTGTTTTGTTGATATGCTCACTTTTGTCATAGATGAAAATAACTTTTTCTTCGTCCGATTCGATGAGTTCGATATCGCAATTACAGTCTGTAATCAAGGATTGTACACTTGGTATTGATAATGAGTCAGCAACTGTGATACTGGATTTGTTTTTGCCCTTGCGAAACAATGAACCTGATGAGAGGTCATAACCAATATAAAATATGACAGCGGCAAGAAGTAGTAATGCGAAGCCGTAGATGAGTTTGTTGTTATTCATTGTCTTGAGGTTTTGTAGTTGAATTTGTAGATTTTTCAATCATAGTGGCTGATATAATATTGGCAATACCTAGAAAGAACAAAATAGCTCCCATGATACTGAAAGGGCCTTTGATGTCAAAATGCCGTGATATGAAATAGCCTACAAGTAAACCCAATGCAATAGCTATCATGTTCAAGCCTTTATTTAAAGGTGTTTTAGCATTGCTAGTTTCTATACTTTCTTTGAGTGGTGGTGGTGTAAGTCCTTTTTCGATCATCAATCGTCGTTCGTCCATGACTCTATTTTTATGTTTAAAATAAAAGTACATAGCTAAGATAGGGACCATGAACGTAAAGAAGATAGCAAAGAAAGGGAATAGGTCTTCTGTTGGACTGAAAAGTAATGGATGCATGTTTAAGTTTGTTTTTATATTAGAGTAAGTGTTTGATTAAAAAGTTACAACGAAGGTTAAATAATTTCTGGAATAATAAAGCGAAAGATAAAGAATAAAAAGGAGGGTAAGTTTTGTAGCATATAGAATTTCTTTTTTTTGTTTAATGATTGTTCTAATAGTTAGAGTGAGGATTTTGTGAAAAGGTTACACGTTGTGATAGATTTATTTCCAACCTAAATTGTCTGATAGTCGTCTTTGAAGTAATTAATTTGAAATTATGATAAAAAAAATATTTTTTAGTTTGCTTTTAAGTGTTGCAGCAATTTGTAATGCACAAACATACAACTGGGCCTATACCAGCGGCGGAAATGGTTGGGATGATGTAAAATCTTCTCATTTAGGTGCTGATAATAATTTAGTCGTTACAGGGATGTTTTCAAATACAGCAACTTTCGGTGCTGTTTCGCTAACGTCTATGGCTTATCAGGATGCTTTTGTAGCAAAATATGATCAGCAAGGCAATGTGCTTTGGGCAAATGCGATACGAGGCGACGAACAAGATTGGGGATATAAAGTCACAACAGACAATCTAAATAATGTGTATGTTACTGGTTATTTTCAAAGTACTGCGCTATATTTTACGCCCAATGATTCAATTGTCAAAAATGTACAAAGTAGCAGAAATGTTTTTTTAGCTAAATATAATAGCAATGGTGTTTTTCAATGGGTAAAACATGGAAGTGGAGGTGCAACTAATGCATACATGACTGCACGAAGCGTTGTAACCGATAATCAAAATAATGTAATTATCAGTGGTGATTACAACAAGCAAATTCAATTTGGCGCTAGTACATTACCCAATACAAATGCATCTAATATTTTTATGGTTAAGTTCGATGCATCAGGGAATGTTATTTGGACAAAAGCTGGTGTCTCTAATTCAATATGCTGGTTCACTGATTTGGCGATAGATGCATCAAACAATATTTATGCTACAGGGAAAATATCTACTGCAATTACGTTTGGTGCTACGACCATTACCAACAATCAAGGCGATGATATGGTAGTTGGTAAGTTTGATGCCAATGGTAATTTGCTTTGGATGGATGTAGAAGGTAAAAGTATGTCAGCATCTACAACAGCGAATAATTTAGATTGTGGTTCAAGTGTCAAAGTCGATGCTAGCGGAAATGTGTTTGTTGGAGGTTCATTGGTTGATACAACGTATTATGATGCCAACCTAAATGTGTTAGTTACAAAACAATTTGCATTTGTAGCTAAATATTCAAATGCTGGGAATCAATTGTGGTTAAAAAAATACGGCAACGATGAGAAAGACAATACGAATGCTATTGCATTAGATGCAAATGGTGATGTGTATGCCATTGGAAATTACAAAGGTCAATTTAGCGTAGGAACTACAACCTTGCCAAATGCAACTTCTACAAGTGCATTTGTTGCAAAACTAAGTAGTGCAAATGGTTCAACCTTGTTTGCATACCAACACGGTGTTTCTATGTCTGAAGTTGAAGGTTGGGGTATAAGTGTAAACCAACAAAATGGTAATGTTTATACGGCAGGTGTCTACAGAGGCAGTTGCACCTTTGGTCCTAACACAATTAACCCTCAAGGTATTTGGGATATTTTTGTTGTGTTGTTGAACAATTCAGTAGCTCAAGGTGTTGCAGATTTAAACATGTCGAATCCACTGACTTTATTTCCAAATCCTTCAAGCGATAAAGTATCAATAGCACTTGCTTCTAATTTGAGTTTGACAAATGCAAAAGTATCCATTTATTCAATGGATGCTCGATTGGTTTCTTCGCCAAAATTGTATTTATCAAATTTGATTGATGTGTCAACATTACCCGCAGGAAATTATGTAATGCAATTATCTGTCGAAGGTTCTTCATTTCAGAAAATATTTACGAAGCAATAATAGTCTGAAGAATTTCGTCAACAATTGAATTGACCATTGCAGAAAACTTCAAGCAATTCAAAGTCCAAAAAAACGTTGAGAACAATGAGCCAAGTTTTTAAACGGAATGAATCTTTCATAAACTAAAAGTTTTGTATGAATGATAAGGCTTAGTAAATTGTAATTTTACCGTATTGAATGGTTTCTTTTTCATTTGTAATCGTAAAATAATAAAGTCCCTTGTGTTCGAGTTTATAACTTAGTTTTTGTTTGCCGCCTTTCATTGGTATCTGTGCTATACGTTGACTTGACATCGTATATATTGTCAATGTATAATCTTTGGATGTCGGCAAGTCGCCCTCAAAATAGATTGTTCCGTTGGATGGATTAGGATAATATCGAATTGCTGCAGGCAGAGATTGTTGCGCTACATTGGTATTGACTTTTATGCATGTACCTGGAATATTTGCATCAAGCCATTGCAGGCGAACTTTGATCCAATGCTTGAGTGTGTCGAGCTCAGCAGCATAGGTAGTTGCAATTGCACCTACTTCGGGAGCTGGTCCACTAACTCCTAATAAAGACCAACGTTGAAAATGTCTTGCTTGTGCTTTTTGTACTAAATTTTCAATACTGTCTATGTATGAAAAAATTGCATTGGTATCCAAAATAGTTGCTCTGTAATCTTCATAGGCACAACGTAGTTCGTTGTTGTAATTACTGTCTTGCATCAGTCGGATATAGTAGCCGCAAGAATAGTTATCTGTTGGACAATCATTGATGCGATGTGCCCAACCAGAACCGTCAAATTGATCAAACAATGAGCAGGTTGCCATAGTTTTCCACGCCCAATCAAAATCCCAAACTGGTCCAGCTTTTAATTTGCCTCCTTTAGAGTTTTTATCCTTATTGAAAAATACACTTTTTTTGAAACCATCATTGTTGCGCGATAATTCATTGACAATAAAATAATCGATGAATGATTTTGTATCTAAATATGCTCGATAACCCAATGTAGAATCCATGAAATTCGGACTATACAAAGCATCTTCTAAACTGTCGATGAATGAAGCAATATATGTTTTTTGTTTTGGATGAATAGAGTCAGGACTTGGGTATTGGTATAAGAAGTGCACGTCAAAACCTGGATGGTCAATAGGCGAATAGTTGGATTGAAAACTATTGTAAGTGTCCCACAAATTTTGTTGCAATATATATCCTCCAGTCAGTTGATCGCCTGTTGTATCGATTGATGATAAATTTGCAATGGCAACGCGACCGCTGTCTCGTTTTATTTTTTCGGCTAAAATATAGATGCCTTTATAGCTGCTATCTATCATAACTTCACACAGACTTGCTCTGCAACTTGAATTGCCCATTTCACCAAACAATTTAAAAGCGAGGGTATTACGAATCAGAGATCTATCATTGAAGTTGGAAAGCAATACCCAATCGTTTTCTTTTGGCATGCCTAAAATGGAGACATTGTTGTTTTGACCAGCCGGCGTTCTTGTTTCGAAATTATATGGTTTTTGAGGATAGCCAGACGATGAAGCGCCACGAATTTCAATACCTATATTTCCACTATATACGTTGGCTGGTCCGTTGAGATAAGTTATATTTCCTGCACCATTGTATTTAATATCCATCAGTGCATTGACCTTGTTGTTTTGAACGATGGGCTGTCCTTGAGTTTGAATTATGACTAAAGGTAATTCAGTGCTGTCAAGTTTGATTGTACCTAAGTCTTCTACACACAAATGAAATGTACCTGAACTCGAACCATATCCAAACACTTGAATAAAAACTTTTTTGCCAGGCGTCAATCCATACAAAGATAAAAATGAAAATAGTCCATTTCCAGAATCATCATCACAACCTAGCAATTGCATGTTTGTGCAAAGACTGTCTCCCCAAACGGCTATGCCAGTATCGTTAATGGTACCAGAATCTGTTGCAAAAGTCATATTGCCAGAAGGTGGGACTGTGGCAACAAACCAAACATCTCCGCCTTGGTAGTTGGCGCAGTTGGGCGCAATGCCTGAACCTGGATAACCTACATTGCTTGACCAAACGCATTGTCCCGTATCAATTGGAATTGCAGTACAAGGATTGTTTCCAAGGAGAGGTGTACTATTGCAATTTCCAAGAGTGTCAAATACATTCCCTGTTTGCGGGGTAGGACCATCGGCATAATTCAAATTCCATGTAGCATCATATAATTGATACGTGTTTTCATTTTCATAGCTACCAGGTGTATAGACAAGTTCGAGGGTATCACCATTGCAAACTTGAAATGAATCTATACTGCCCCAATTAGTAGCGCTATAATTTCCAAGCAAATTAGAATTGACAAATACTTGCAAAAAACCACCATTCCATCCATCACCATAGCTGTCTTGCATATTGAGCTTGTAATTGCAGCATTGTGCATTTGCTTGATGTGTGCCTATCAATTGTATGATTAAAAATAATACTAAACAACTAAAGAAATGAATAATTTTGCGCATATAAAGTGACTAGTTTTGGACTAATTATATTTCAAATATAATTTAAACCTAACTTAGATATGCATTTATTTACAACAAAATAAAAGTTACAATGAATAGGAGCCTGAAATGCAATTATTCATGAAAGGGTTAAGTGTAAATTTCGCAATCTTAATCGCAAATTTCAGAATCGTCAAATTTGTATTGTTTTTTCAAAAACTTAGGCGTTTTTAATTTACTGATGCGAACAGAAAATTTGACGTTGAACGAATAATAAAAATCATTGTTTTTAAAATTACCACGTTGTTGGCCTGCATTGTAGGGATTGTCTGGATCAATCAAGTTTGATTTGTTGTGTAATATATTGGCTAATTCAGCATCTTCTGAAGGGAGGTACTGTCCAAAATAAGTTGGATCAATGAAATTTTTACTCACATCATCTAGATAATCTGTAGAGAGAGCTCGTCCCAAAAACTCGAATGATAAACTTGTTTTTGTTCCTATTTCATATTTAAATCCCACGCCAAAAGGAATGTTTATTTGAGTCAATTCGTAAGGTTTTCGCAGCGGATATTCTTTCATGCCTTGCCCTTCAGTACGCAAAGGTTTTAAATCGACCCAAACATAATCGTCAGCAATTTCATCGAAGTAGGATCCTTGAGGGTTAAAGTTAAATATTCCCACGCCACCTATGAAATAAGGTTGGAAATTCCATTGATGTATTGATCTGTGATAATTGATAAATTTAAATGGAAAGATTTCAACCATCAAAGACCCTTCGTTGATTTTACTTCTGAAATCTAAGTTGCGTTTGTATCGGTTGTATGCATTGTCGTTTACGCTTTTATATTCAACATCATGATCGCTACCTGCTATTTGGCCTGCTATATAACTCAGTCGTAAACCTAATGCTTCTCTTCTAAGAAACGCTAAAGATACACCAGTGAAAAAAGTGCGTTTTTTGAAATTGTTGTCGTACACAAAAGATCTTCCTACGCCGCTATTGCCACCTAAGTCGCCCAAATAATTACTCGGACCAAAATGAAAGGATAAGTATGTCGATTTTTTTAAAGGAGGTGTTCGGGCAATTTCTTCAATGTAAAATGTTTGACCATCATAAAAGCCTTTGATTTGTGCATGCACTTTTGTAAACATGCTACAAAAAATAAGAAATATGAATAGCTTTTTTTTCAATGAGTTGTTGGTTTGTAAAAAATTAAAATTAATTGTTTTCCTCCGAATTGCCCAACATTAAATAGGCTTTTATAAACCCATCCAATTCGCCATCCATTACTGGACCTACATTGCCTACTTCATAGTCGGTTCTGTGGTCTTTAATCATTTTGTATGGATGAAAAACATACGAACGGATTTGTGAGCCCCATTCTATTTTTTTCTTGCTCGAATTGGTTTTATTTTTCATTTCCTCTTGGCGTTGCAATTCTTTTTCATATAACTGCGATTTAAGCATTTTTATTGCCTTCTCACGATTTTCACCTTGAGTTCTCGATTGTTGACATTCAATGATAATCCCTGAGGGTATATGTCTTAATCGTACTGCTGTTTCTACTTTATTGACGTTTTGACCACCTTTGCCTCCGGCTCTAAAAAACTCCCATTCAATATCCGCAGGATTTACTTCGATCTCTATCGTATCATCTACAAGTGGGTACACGAACACAGATGCAAATGATGTATGTCTTCGGGCATTGCTGTCAAACGGTGAAATACGAACTAGTCTGTGAACACCATTTTCTGATTTCAATAACCCATATGCAAATGGTCCTTCGAATTCAAGTGTAGCTTGTTTTATCCCAGCGCCATCGCCCCATTGGATATCTATTTCGCTGACTTTAAATCCATTTTTATCACCATACATTCTATACATCCGCATCAACATTTCTGCCCAGTCTTGACTTTCAGTGCCACCTGCGCCTGAGTTAATGGTCATCACCGCTGGCATTTCATCTTCTGGTTGGTTCAATGTACTTTTAAATTCTAAATCATCGAGCAAGCTCAGGGCTTGAGTATTGGCAGTTTTGACGTCGTCTTCACTAGCTTCGCCTTCTTTCCAAAATTCAAATAAAACAATAAAGTCATCCACGCCTTGATTGGCTTTTTCGTACAAATCCACCCAATAGGAATTGGTTTTAATTTCTTTTAGTATCGCAGTTGCTCGATCATTGTCATCCCAAAATCCTGCTGATAAACTTAATTGTTTATCATTTTCAATTTTACTTTTTTTCTCGTCAATAGCCAGAAACGCATGCAATGCTTGTGCTCGATCTTTCATTTCCTTGATTTGCTCAATCGTCATACCGACAAATGTAAGAAGATATGCTGAAATATAAATCAATCCACCAAATAGTTCAAATAAGTCGCACGGGGTATCATTTCGGCGCCTAAGCTTTCAAGATGTGCAGTATAAATTTGACAATCGATAAGCTGAATATTTTCCTGTTTTAATTGAGCTACATATTGAATAAAAGCCCGTTTACTTGCGTTAGGCATTAGACTAAACATACTTTCACCGCAAAATACCTGCTTCAATTTTATACCATACAATCCGCCAACGAGTTTATTGCGATGCCAACATTCGGCACTATGTGCTATGCCTTTTTCGTGCAGTTCAATATAGGCTTTTTCCATTTCAGTTGTAATCCAAGTGCCAAGTTGGTTCGTACGATTGGTTACTTTGCAGTGATGAATAACTTGTTGAAAGTCATAGTTGATTCTAAATTCTATGTCATCGCGATTTAGCATGGGTTTCATGCTTTTACTTATCTTTATTTTTTCTGGAAAAAGTACAAATCTAGGGTCGGGACTCCACCACAAAGGGGCAAAATCACCTTCGTCAAACCATGGGAAAATGCCTTTTTGATAGGCTAAAAGAAGTCTTTCGGAACTTAAGTCGCCGCCATAAGCCAATAATCCATCTTCAAGCGCCAAATGGACAGGTGGAAAATTTAAGGATTTGTCTAACTGAATCATGTTGGACTAGGCTGCCATTTCTTCTACAGTAGCACCTATGCCTCGGTCAGTTATAGCGTCGCACATAGGTTTTAAGATGTCGAAATCGCCACTTTTGACGGCATATTTTCCTTTGAAATGTATGAACATAGCACATTGCTCAGCTTGTTCGTACTCATGTCCGCAAACATCTATTAAGGTTTTGATGACCCAATCAAATGTATTAATATCATCATTCCAAACAATTAAATTAAACTGTTCGCCAAGCATGTCTAAAACATCGGTTTCAATTTGTTCTTCGGTATTGTACGTAAATTGAGTGTTCATTTATAAAGCAAAGTTATTAATTTTATGCATTCAAAAAGCAACAAAAATGGAAACAGTTGAAGCAATATTAAATGAGTTGGCCGAAATGGGATCTGCTCAAACAAGAAAAACCTTTGCAAATCATGGAGCGCCAGATTCGATGTACGGTGTGAAAGTAGGTGATATGAAGAAAATCGTTAAACGCGTCAAGAAAAATCATGCGCTAGCAAAAGGACTTTATGATAGTGGAAATTCAGATGCCATGTACTTGGCAGGTTTGATAGGCGATGAAACGAAAATGACCAAAACGGATTTGAATAAATGGGCAAATAACAGTTCTTGGTATATGATCAGCGAATTTGCAGTCCCATTTGTAGCTGCCGAAAGTCCCTTGGGATGGGAGTTGGCATTGGAATGGATTGATTCTCCAAAAGAAAATGTAGCTGCATGTGGATGGGCTACTTTAAGTGGCATTGTGTCAATTTGTCCAGATGAAGCACTCGATATTAAAACATTGAAATCATTGTTGGCGAGGGTGCAAAAGGAAATTCATCAAGCACAAAATCGGGTTCGATATACAATGAATGGATTTGTATTAGCAGTAGGTGCTTATGTGGTTTCTTTGACTGCGCTTGCAAAACAAGTCGCAGAAAAAGTAGGTAAAGTTCATGTTACCGTTGGAAATACGGCATGTAAAGTTCCCGAAGTGATACCTTACCTTGAAAAAATGGAAACTTTGGATAAAGTGGGTGTGAAGCGCAAAACGGTTCGATGTTGATTTTTTCTTGATTATACATCATTTTCCATTGTAAAAACTTTATTTTTGCATCAATTAAAAAAATCACCACCATGCCATCATTTGATATCAGTAGCAAAGTCGATTTACAAACATTAGACAACGCAATCAATACAGTTAAGAAAGAAATTACCAATCGTTTTGATTTTAAAGGCTCACATGTTGTCATAGAATTGAATAAAAAAGATTTTAAAGTCAATTTGGAAGCAGATAGCGACATGAAAATGGAGCAAATACTCGATGTGCTCGTTTCGCGGTCTATGCGACAAGGTTTAGACGCCAATTGTTATGATTTAACCAAGGATGCTCAGCCATCTGGTAAGATTATGAAAAAAGAAATCAAGGTAAGAAACGGTCTAGCACAAGATGATGCAAAGAAAATAGTTAAGCTCATCAAAGATTCTGGACAGAAAGTCCAAGCAGCTATTATGGACGATATTATTAGAGTAACGGGTAAAAAAATAGATGATTTACAGGATGTTATTCAACTCTGCAATGGCGCAGATTTAAAAATTCCATTACAATATGTCAATATGAAGAGTTAATTTTTTAGTTTTTTGGATAAAAAATTGCTCATTCTAATATAAAACCCTACTTTTGCATTCCTTTTTAAACAAGCATGGTTAGCAATCATGCACTAAACATTAAAATAAACACGTATGAAACAAGGTATTCACCCAGAAAGTTACAGAATGGTTATCTTCAAAGATATGAGTAACGAATCTGCATTTTTGTCACGCTCTACAGCAAAATCTAACGATACAATGGTATGGGAAGATGGTAACGAGTATCCAGTTATCAAATTGGAGGTTTCCAATACATCTCATCCTTTTTACACTGGTAAAAATGTATTATTGGATACAGCAGGTCGAATCGATAAATTCAACAAGCGTTACGCAAAAAAGAAATAATTATTTATTTATAATTTTTAGAAAAGGAGTTCAATACTGGACTCCTTTTTTTGTTTTCGTATGTTTTCTTTGAAAAGTGTAAATAGATTCGAGAAATCGATATCGAAATACCTATGTTGCAATTTTATTTTTCCCGTTTATCTTTCTTCGGAATACAAAGCGGGGTAGGTTCAAACAAATCGCAAACATCGCGGATGACCCAAGATGCCATATTAAGTCCAAACAATGCAGGGATGTAGGAAATGGTTCCGTAAAACGATTTTTTATAATTGGTGCCATCCGTTTCTTTGATAGATTCTCTATTGGCAACTTCCTCTGAAAAGACAGCCATCACCCCAGAGTAAATACCTTCTTTGCGAAGCCGTTTACGAATATAAAATGCAAAGGGACACATATGGGTTTTGGAAATGTCGGCATATTTTATTTTCATAGAATCGACCTTGCCGCCAGCACCCATGCTGCTAATTATTTTACATCCTTTTTCTTTAGCAGCTTTGATTAAATGCAATTTCGGAGTAATTGAATCTATACAATCCAGCACATAATCATAGGCTTGACTATTCACAACTGTTGTTGTTTCATCAGGATTTAAAAATTGATTTATCGTTGTCAACTGAATTGTAGGATTGATATCCATAATTCTGTCACGCATCAGTTCGGCTTTACTTTTTTTAATGCTCGAATGCAATGCTGGTAATTGTCTGTTGATATTGGTGATATCTACAACATCGCCGTCTACGATAGTCATGTTGCCAATGCCAGCTCGTGCAAGAAATTCGGCAGCAAAGCTACCTACACCGCCTAGTCCTACAATTAGGACATTGGTGTTTGCCAGTTTAGATAATTGTTCGTTGCCGACTAGAAGTTCAGTGCGTTCGAGCCAAATAGGAGTTGAAAACATGTTGCGAAAATAACATAAGAAGCTAGGATTATGCCAATTCTTCCAATGCTTTTTTTATACGTTGCACAGCTTCTTTGAGTTTGTCGAGCGAAGTGGCATAGGAAATACGGATGCAATGTGGATCGCCAAATGCTTCACCAGTTACACAACTGACTTGAGCTTTGTCTAAGAGGTACATACACAATTCTTCTGCTGTATGAATGTCATGTTTTCCTAAATATTCTGTTACATCTGGAAAAACATAAAAAGCACCTGGAGGGTTGTTTACTTTAAGTCCTTTGATTTCGCGTAATGCAGCGACTAAGTAATCACGACGTTCCTTAAATGCATGTTGCATGGTATAAGTAGGAGCCATATCGCCAAGCAAAGCCGTTATTGCAGCTCTTTGTGTTATTGAATTTGGTCCACTTGTAAATTGGCTTTGGATTTTTTCGCAAGCTTGTATTACTTCTTTTGGTCCGGCCATATAGCCTAATCGCCAGCCAGTCATGGCATATCCTTTGGATAGTCCATTGATAATAATCACTTGATTTTTAATTGACTCAAACTGTGCTATACTTTCATGTTTGCCTTCAAAGTTGATGTATTCATATATCTCGTCAGAGATGATAAATATGTTCGGATGTTGAGCAAAAACAGCAGCTAATTCACTTAATTCTTCATGTGTGTATATTGATCCGGTAGGATTGCATGGTGAAGAGAAAATGAACAATTTTGTTTTGGGTGTTATCGCATGTTCAAGTTGCTGAGCCGTGATTTTAAAATCATTATCAAATTTTCCATTGACTTGCACTACAGTCCCATCTGCAAGTTTTACGAGGTCTGCATAAGTTACCCAAAAAGGTGCTGGTACAATGACCTCGTCGCCGTCGTTGATGATGCTCAACATGGCATTGGCAATACATTGTTTTGCGCCTGTACTGACCATGACTTGATCTGGCGTATAAATGAGATTATTATCTCTTTTGAATTTTTCGCAAATAGCTTGTCTTAATTCAGGAAAGCCCGCTACAGGAGGGTATTTTGTGTAACCATCGTGCATAGCTTGTATAGCAGCATTGACAATATGGTCGGGTGTTTTAAAGTCAGGTTCTCCAAGACTTAAATCTATGATGTCTTTGCCTTGTGCGCGAAGTTCGCGGCTCAATTTGGCCATCCGAATAGTTTGTGGTTCTTCTATTTTTGAGAGGCGTGATGCTAATACCATGATTCAAATATAATGTGGTTAATTGATATATACTACAATCGATTGATGACAACTGATTTGAGATTTATAATTGGGCAATAAGAATTTGTAAAATCCCAATAATAAACCCTAGTACGCCACCAATGATTTCGACAAATTTAAACTCTTTGCTCATGATGCTAAAGAGGATTTCCTCAAGCTTGTCAGAGCTAAACTGACTGACTTTGTCAGTAACGATTTTTTCGACATCAAGGTCCTGTTTCATATTTGCAGTCATTTGACTGATGACTATTGGGAACATAGTTTCTACTTCATCCACTATGCCTTTTTTGATATTTTCCATTGTTTTTCCATTGATAAACATGGAAAGGAGTGGGAGTTCTTCAGAAAGTTTTGTTTTGATAAAATGGTCAACTTTTTCTTCTACAATAGGGATGATTTTTTTAGTTGTTTCTGGCGAATTAATCTTAGTGGCTATATCGTCGAACGATATCAATTCTTTGGCTACAATACTACCTAATTTAGTTGCAAACTGAAGTTGACGCTTTGGAAAAATACCATGAAACGTTATACCAAGTATTTTAATAGGGTTTTTTGGGTGAAAAAGCATTTTGATTGCAATCCAATTGGTAAACCAACCTATAAAAGCAGCAATCAAGGGTAGTAAATATATCATCATAAGATTCGATTAAGGTTCAATAGTAGTTTATTGTTGCTTATTCTACGAGTGTTTTGGCGTATTCGTCTTCACCCATTTCGACATATTTACGTTGAGCTAATTGATATTGGTCACCTTTTGCCATGAAATGTACAATTAAATTTTCTACAGATATTGGACGTCCGTCTGCTAAATCTGCGATATTGGTATGGCGGATATTGTGTCCATCAATGATAATAATCATGCCAGATCCAATAGCTTCCATATTATTGCCGTCTGTAATCAAAAGGCCAGTATCCTCGCCAAGACCGATGCCGATACAAGATGGATTTGTAGCAACAGCTTGTGCTAATCGGCCAAATCGACCACGTTTATCGAAATGAGAGTCGAAAATAACATTGCCCATAAAAGCTAATCCTGTTGTTACCTTAACTGCACTTTTAAGATGAGCATTGGCAGCATTGCCTTCGTAAATCATGGTATTGCTCATGGCCATTGCGCCTGCGCTTGTACCTGCTATCAGGAAGCCTTCTTCGTTTACATATCGATCTTGAAGTATGTCTAAAATTTCTGTACCTCCAAACGATGTTGTCAAACGCATTTGGTTGCCTCCACTAAACATGACTGCATCTGCATTTTTAATACGTTGAATGTATTCATCTCTAAAACTGTCCTCTCTGTTTCGAATATTCATAAGGTTGATATTCGGACAAGATAGTTTTGCAAAAGCCGTCATGTAATTTTCGCCAACTTCCATCGGTATTGTAGAGGCTGTTGTAATGACTTCAATTTTACTGAGTTCTTTATGCTTGGTTTCATTGATAATACGTCTCAAAATACCTTGTTCGAAAAAATTTAAATTGTTTCGTTGTATTAATCCTCGTTCTAAATCTGTTCCCTTATCTTCGGCACCGCCTACAGGTATAAGCTTTCCTTTTGGTATAATCATGCTATAGTATAAGGCTGCAAATATAAAGTTCTAAGCCGTATATCTGTTATTTTGTAGCTGTAAATCATTGGTCTTTAGCCTAAAGTTTATAACCAATTGTGTATAACCTATTGGTTATTTTGTGTTGTTTTAAAGTCGTCTAAGACTTGTTGATATAATTTTTCGTACACAGGTACTATTGTATTTATGTTAAATTTTTGAGCCTGATCCAAAGCATTTTGTTTAAATTGGTTCAGTTTGACATCGTTGGTTAGTAGCTCTAAACTGAACTTGGCCATTGCTTCTACATCGCCCACATCAGTGAGGAAGCCGGTAACGCCGTGAATATTGATTTCGGGTATTCCACCTGCATTACTTGATATGACAGGTACTTTGCAACCCATGGCTTCCAATGCTGCTAATCCGAAACTTTCGTAAGCACTTGGAAGTAAAAACAAGTCTGTGATAGAAAGTATTTCTTCTAGTTTTTCTTGTTTGCCTAAAAAACGAATATCCTCGCAGGTGCCGAGTTCTCTACAAAGTTGTTCCATAGTTTGACGTTCAGGTCCGTCGCCAATCATCAGCAATTTGCAAGGTATTTCTTTGCGAATGGCATAGAAAGTTCGAATAACATCTTCTACTCGTTTAACTTTTCTGAAATTTGAAACATGAGCTAATATTTTTTCGCCATTTGGCGCAAGCATTTTCTTGAAATGTTCCTTATTACTCTGTGAAAAACGCTTAATGTCTACGAAATTGGGTATGACATGTATTTCTTTTTCAATTGCAAATGAATTGACAGTTTCTTTGCGTAAATCTTCGGAAACTGCTGTTATAGCATGCGATTCATTGATAGAAAAGGTGACTACAGATTCATACATTTTGTCTTTACCTACAAGGGTGATGTCAGTACCATGAAGAGTTGTAATAAAAGGTATGTTCTTGCCTTTTTTCTTTAAGATTTGATTTGCGAGGTAGGCTGAAGAGGCATGTGGAATGGCATAATGAACATGTAGGAGGTCTAGCCCTTCATTAGATATTACGTCAACTAACGTTGAGGATAATGCAGATTCGTAGGGAGGGAAATCAAAAAGCGGATAAGTAGGGACCGAAACTTCATGATAAAATATGTTTGGGTTGAAAGAATCAAGCCTAACGGGTTGTTGGTATGTGATAAAATGGACTATATGTCCCATGTCAGCTAGTGCTTTTCCAAGTTCAGTAGCCAAAACACCACTTCCGCCAAATGTAGGATAACATACAATTCCTATTTTCATGTTCAAAAACCTTTTGGCAAATGTAGCTGAAACTTTCAGAAATTTGGTATTGAGAAAAACAATGCAATGTTACTATTTGCAATAAAGTGTTTATTAAATGCAGTCATAATCATAGATATTTCTTATATTTGGTGAGTGTAAATTGCATTATTTTCACTTTTTTTAATCGATTTGGACATTAAAATAGTTTTTTTTAATTCTAAAAAATCAATTAATCAGAAAAATAAAGTACATTTGCACCCCTGTAAATAATTGTGGGTATGAAAAATAGTCGGGAATTCAATATAGCCTTCGTAGGTCTGAAGCCCGGTCTTCATGAATACAATTATACAGTAGAAGATAGTTTCTTTGAAAATTTCGAAAAAACAGAGTTTACGAATACGAAAGTTGATGTAAAACTTACTTTTGATAAAAAACAAGGCATTTTTTTGCTACATTTTGATATCAATGGTAAAGTTACATTGCCTTGCGATCGTTGTGGAGATGACTATGAAATGACACTTTGGGACGAATTTGATTTGGTAGTAAAGCAAATAGATGATGAATTGGTAGAAGCCAAATCAACAGAAGATGCTGAAGTTGCCTATATCGGTCGGTCTGAAAGTCTTTTAGATGTTTCACCCTGGATTTACGAATTCATAGTGTTGAGTGTGCCTATGCAGCATATTCACCCCGATGACAAAGATGGAAAAAGTACTTGTAACCCAATTGCTTTGTCCTATCTTCAACAACAAACTGATAACCCAACAAATTCTATATGGAATGCGTTGAAAAATAAAATAAACGACTAAAAATAAAAATTAAGCGATATGCCAAATCCTAAAAGAAGACACTCGCAACAAAGAAGTGCTAAGCGTCGTACTCACTACAAGGCTACAATTGATACCTTGAGTACAGATAAAACAACAGGTGAAATGCACATGCGTCATCGTGCTCATTGGGTAGAAAACAAAATGTTTTACCGTGGCCGAGTGGTAATGGAAAAACCCGTAAAAGACGAAGCGCCTGCTGAAGAAAACGAAGCTTAAAAACTAATAATCTCATAATATTATGCGTATAGCCATTGATATGATGGGAGGAGATTATGCACCCAAAGAATCAATTTTGGGTGTTCTTTCTTTTCTGCAAAAACACAAAGATTGCGAGCTGATACTGCTTGGCGACGAGCCACAGCTGCGAGCCGGCATGGGAGATGTATCTTCTTTGCCAGTTACTTTTGTACATACTTCTGATGAAATCAGTATGAAAGAGCATCCAATCAAAGCAATGAAAGAAAAGCAAAATTCAGCCCTTGTGGTTGGTTTTGGCATGTTAGCTAAAGGTATGGTTGATGCATTTACAAGCGCTGGTAATACAGGCGTTATGTTAGTAGGTGCTACACACGTGCTGAAACTTGCCGAAGGCGTATTGCGACCTACTATACCGACACCAGTACCCCAAATCGATGGAGGTTATAGTATTATGCTTGACGTCGGTATAAATGCTGATTGTAAACCTGAAAATTTGAATCAGTTTGCAATTGTAGGTAGCGTTTATGCTAAAGAAATATTAGGATTATCTAATCCTACGGTAGTTTTGTTGAACATTGGAGAGGAGGAAACCAAAGGAAATAACTTGGCTCAGACTTCCTTTCAATTGATGAAACAAAACAAAGCGATCAATTTTATTGGAAACATTGAGGGCCGAGATGTAGTGGCTAACAAAGCTGATCTTATTGTCACTGATGGTTTTACGGGAAATATTATTTTGAAATTTGCAGAATCACTTTATGATGTCATAAAAGTGAAACGTAATATTCAAGATGATTTTTTAGATAAATTCAATCATCGTTTATATGCCGGTGTTCCAGTATTGGGTTGTACTAAGCCTGTAGTAGTTGGACATGGTGTGTCTGATATGGTATCTTTTGCGGGCATGTGCGAACTCGCTCGTAAAATGATCATGACTGATATGTGCAACAAGATTAAAGATACTTTGGCGACTACAATCACTGAATAAGTGATACATTTTCATTTGTAAATATTGAATATGATTCCTCTGCTTGAATCTGTAACATCTCCAAGCCATTTTTGATATGTGCTCCTTCTGCTTCACAAAAACTTAAGAACTTAGTTTTAGCAGGATTGTATATCAAATCATATATGTAATGATGTTGATTGATCCATTTATATGGAATATGAATACATTGATCTACATCAGGAAAAGTACCAACAGGTGTTGTATTAACGATTAAATGGTGTGATTCCAGAATATCTTGATTTAGTTCGTTGTAGGTGATTGAATGTAAAGTTTCGTTTCTGCTGACTAATTGAAATTCAAAGCTATTTTTTTGAAGTACATAACAAATTGCTTTACTAGCACCACCAGTGCCAAAAACCAAAGTTTTTACTGGGTTTGGGATGAAATTTAAAAGTGAAGTCTCAAATCCAATAATATCTGTATTAAATCCAATTAATTTTCCGTTAATTACTCTGACGCAGTTCACAGCGCCGACTTCTTGTGCTACGTAAGAAATTTGATCTAGGTATGGAATGACTTTTTCTTTGTAGGGTATAGTCACATTGAACCCATCTAATTTTACATTTTGGATTAATTCCGGTAATTCATCCATGTGTCGAATAGGGTAGTTCTCATAATTAGCATCAATTCGTTCATCTTCAAATTTTTGTTTGAAGTATGAAGCTGAAAAGGAATGAGTTAAGGGGAACCCAATTAATCCGTATTTTTTCAATGAAAAGTGGGCGATTATTATTTGTCTAAATAAAACATGAAAGTATCACCGCGCAAGCCAATTCGAGTAGCCTCTAATGGAATAACTTCGTTTGGTGCAATATTTCCAAGATTAACGTTGCAACCACATAATTCTAAAAAATATACCTGTTGTGCTTTTTGGGGAGCTTCCCAAATAATTTTTTCTTGTGGTATCTGAGTTAATATTTCTTGAACAAGACCTTCACGAACCTCTCCAGAACTTCTATAAATTCCGACATTTCCAGCTTCTCTTGCTTCAGCTATGACATATTCACTGCCAGCTTCCAGCTCTGCTTTCATCAATTCTATCCATTTATATGGAGGTATAATATGTGCAGCATCTTTACTGCCGACTTCACTAAATACTGTTACATGTTTTGCGAGCTTTTCGATATAACCACATTTTTCTGAATGTGGAATATTGATAGATCCGTCAGACACTTCTACATAAGTAAGCCCATATTCTTGAATCATGTTTAAATATTCGTCAAAACAGTTACGAATAAGAAAAGCCTCAAATAAAGTTCCGCCAAAATAAACTGGTAAATCATGTTTGGCATATAAAGCCAATTTTTCCTTTAAATTAGGGGTAACCATTGAAGTTCCAAAGCCTAACTTTACAATATCGACATAAGGACCAGCAACAGAAATGAAATTTTCTGTTTCACCTAAACTTAAACCTTTATCCATGACCATTGTTAACCCATCTAATCGAGGTTTTTTTGTCCGTGCGGGTATTTGAGGAAGATTATAATTCATGCTACAAATGTAATCCAAAGAAATAATACTTTGAAACCCTATATTTAATTCATTTAAATTTTGTGAAATGAGTAATTTTGGTTAACTATGTGTAAAATTAATATAA
>JBILCF010000160.1:0-6961 GCA_044353325.1 Chitinophagaceae bacterium
TCATCCATTTCGCTACGTGTAGCAACAGGTACATTCACAAACATTTTTTCCATTTGAGCTTCAACATCTTTTTTAATACGCAATTTCATTGCACTTACTTCAGCCATCAATTGACTGTATTCGTCTGTTTCGAACAATGCAACATAAACTGAATCAGATGTATTTAACCATTCTTGGTACAATTTCATCATGCTGTTTACTTCTTCACCATTTTCAATTTTATGCATAACTGACTCAGCGATTTTTTCCATCACTTTAGTACCTTGTTGATAAACCATGTATTGCATTTCTGCACTTTTCAAGTTGTAAACATTCATGTTGTTCATGATTGTATTCCACTCTTGCATTGTTTTAGTATCAGTTGAAGGAGTCATCAATTTCCCAAAAGGAGAAACTGCATTCATCATTTGACCGTACATGCTATTGTAGTTAGTCAACATTGAGCTGAAAGGATTTGCAAACATTTCAGGCATCATGTTGTTCATGCTGCTTTTCATATTGTTCATCATATCTTTTGACTGAGATTGATTATTTTTGATCATTTCAGACCACATTTTACTCATATTCGTCATATAATCTTGAGTCCCTGTTGGCATAAATGTGAAATATTTATCCATGAATTCTTTGTATTTGTTCATATCCATGTTGGCTTTGAACATATCCATATTAAATGTTTTGTCGTTGATTGATTTCATCATCGGTATCCACATTTCATAGAATTTCGAAAAACCTTCACTCATGTTAAACATACCTTTGTATGAATCCATCAAAGTTCCGTTTTCGAAGTTTTTAGTAAAATCGCTATAGTTTGTATTTAAAATAGACTGAAATTGATTCCAGAAATTTTTCATTTGCTCTGTAGCTTGATCCATTTGTGATTGCATAGATGAAGGGTTCATCATATTCATCATGTTTTGCATTGGATTTTGCATGTTCATCATGTTTTGCATAGGATTCATCATGTTGTTCATCATGCTTTGCATTTGTGATTGCATTGTAGCAGGATTCATCATGTTCATCATGTTTTGCATTGGATTTTGCATAGCTGATGGATTCATCATGTTTGACATGAATGATTTGTTCATTTCAGTCATTTTTGTTGCAAATTCTTTTTGTTGATTTTGCAAGTTTGTGAAGAATTCAGTCATTTGGTTTGTACCAGATGTAGCTTCTTCTTTTACAGTATTTGCTTTTGCAGTTGCTTTTTCTACAGCTTCTTTTGCTGTATCAACTGATTTTTTGTAGAATTCAGTTCCTTTTTCAATAGTTTCGTTAATTAACGTGTTACCATTGGTAAATTTTTTGGTGTTGTCCACTAAGGTTTCAACAGCTTGTTGTTGTGCTTCCAACACAGTTTCAAAAAAATTTTTTGAAGAGTTTGTTTTGTTTGCCATTTTTGTATTTATTTGCGGAGATTTAAAAAATATCTTTTTTATAATCTAGGAATTTATCCTTTTGATTTCGGGTGCAAAGGTACTCTTCTTCCTCATGGGAGTCGTACAATAATTGTTATTAAATTGTAATATATCATATGTTAAACATTGGAGACAAATTCGAACACGAGTACAGCTATACTCAAGAAGAGGTAAATCTTTATGCGCAAGTGAGTGGGGATACTAATCCACTTCACACCAACGAAGAAGCCGGTAAAAATAGCATTTTTGGACGTTGTATCATTCATGGTTTTTTGGGTGCTAGCGTTTTCACCAAAATTTTTGGTGCATTGTGGTATGCTGATGGTCATATCTATATGAAACAAAGTATGATGTGGACCAAACCTATGTTTGTCGGCACGAAATACAAAGCAGTGATTACAGTGAAAGAAATTTTCCCTGAAAAAAATCGTGTTTTGTATGATTGCGCTGTATTCGAATTAGAATCAGGCGATCAAACTATTAGTGGTGAAGCGATGTTGATGAATAAAAAACAATACGTTTGGGCATAATTTCATCAAAAAATATTTTAAAGGCTGCATTTTGCAGCCTTTTTTATGTCATAAAAATAAACAAATGTCCAAACTAAAACAAGCGCATTTGACCAGGTTGCAATTTCATAAAATCTGAAAGATTAAATTCAAACTTGGTTTCATTTAAATGAAATTGTTTGCAATACAGATTAAATTGTTGGTGAATCATATCCGCAATATTGCCCTCCCCTTTCATTCTTGTTCCAAATCGACTATCCTCGACTTTGCCCCCATGACAATCTGCAATGAGATTCCAAACTTTTTGCGCGCGATCTGGAAAAGTGAGCGAAAGCCAATTTTTAAATATTGGACCAATAGCACCATTTAAACGAACTATTGTGTAACCTGCACTTTTCGCACCAGCATGCGAAGCTCTTCGCAGCACTTCGTATATATGCGTATCATTTAGACCTGGTATAATGGGTGCATTCATTACACCGCAATGAATTCCAATTTTAGATAACGATTCAATAATTTTTAGTCTATCATCATATTTTGATGTTCGAGGTTCTAATTTCCGTCTTAAACTTTCATCCATTGAAGTAATGGATGTATACACAGATACTAAATTATATTTGGCGAGCTCTTGCAGCAAATCAGTATCTCTTAAAATCAATGCATTTTTTGTGATAATCCCTACAGGATTTTTATAGTCTAAACAAACTTGCAAAATCTGTCTAGTCAGTTGGGTTTTGCGCTCAATGGGTTGATAACAATCTGTATTGCCTGAAAGCGAAATAGCCGTAGGTCGCCATTTTTTACTGCTAAACAGTTCACGTAATAACTCAGGTGCTCGTTTTTTTATGACTATTTTTTGTTCAAAATCCATGCCCGCACTAAAGCCCCAATATTCATGTGAGTTACGTGCATAGCAATACACACAGCCATGCTCGCAACCTTGGTAGGGATTTAAAGAATAAGCTAAAGGTATATCTGGACTATCTACCTTGTTTAGAATTGTCTTACCATTTTCTTGAAAAAACTGGGTTTGTAATATTTCCTTTTCCCAATCATCTATGGCCTCAGGATGCTCAATATCATACGCTTGTACATCAAAACGATTGGTAGGATTTGATTGTGCACCTCTTCCCTTTTGGTAAGTAGATGGCTGTGATTGTTCGTTCATGATGTAAAGATAATTTTAGACTACATAAGGAGTTTACGTAGTAAAACATTATTCAATAATACGATAGGTAGTTAACGTGTCTTTGAAAATAAAATAACGTGAGGGCAAATCCTGGTATCGATAAATCTGAATACCTATAAATGCTGAAGTAGTGTCTTTGTAAGGAATTAATTTCTGAATATCATCAACAATTACTAAACTAGCCGTTTGACCTGTTTCAATAGTTGATAACATCCAACATTCGTATGCTGATGGCCAACTAAACAACAATTGCTTCATGGGAGCATCTTTCTCAGATATAATCATTTTTTGCCCCTCATATTTTTTCATCGCTGTCCTAAACCAATTCATTCGCTCGGTATATTGACCAGATACAAACCATAATCTACCAATGCAAATCAAACAAATACATACCAAAAAACCACTTAATTGTTTATCAACAACTTGCTTCTCTCCCAATTTATATATCGATGAAAGTGGTATTGCAATCAATAATGGAATAGCCAAATACATGTTTTCCAAGTAAAACTCATCCGCTTGAGGATGCGTTACGTTTATCATAAAAAAATAAGCCAATATGCTAGCAATACTGACCACAAGCAGGACATAATTCTTTCGATATACCAATATAATAATCAAAACCAATAAACTTATTGAAACACCGATGTAGATATTGAAAGCATTTGACAAAAACAATTTGGTAGAATCCGTATTGAAATAATTTGGAAAAAGTGAGATGAAATTTTGCGTACGCTCTTGCGCGCCTTCATCATACCAATTTTTAAAAAACGCTCTCTTAATTAAATACACACCAAAAGCCATTAGCCAAGAAATACCCAATATGCGTTTATCCCAATTTTGCTTTATGGCAAAAATCAACAACAAGCAAATTGTATAAACAGGAAAAGCTAGTGGATGTAAAAAAACAAGTGTTACGATACCCACTATTAGAATGCTGTATTGTTTGAGACCAAAGCGATTAAATTGTTTTTCTTCCAAAAAACAAAGTAGTCCAATCATAAAAGGCAATGCTTGCGAAAATTCGGATTGAATCCAAAAAAACATGTGCGTGGTCATCATTGCACTGCTAAGAATAAAAACAAACATCATTCGGATGCTTTTCCTTCGAAAAGCACAATAATAAAAAACCAAGCCATGATAAATAATAATACCCACTGAATACAACATGGCTACCATCCACAACGGCAATCCCAAAAGTATTCCTATGAATGGATAAATTTGCGTCAATGCTGAACCAAATCGATAAACTTGAGGCGCAAGTGCATGGGTGCGAATCATTTCGAAAGTCTGAAATGATACGTCCATAAAAGTGCCTCGTTCTTTGTATAGAAATATTGCCAAGACTAACTCACTGAGTAAAAAAAAGACACCTACCCCTCTCATCAAACGAAAATTGACATTAAATTGATTTGGTTGAGCCAAATTTTGAAGCATAATGACAAACCTACAACAATATTTTAAGGTTCAAAAAGAAGTTTCAACCGTTACTTTTAAAGTTTTTGCGACTAAAATTGGGATTAATTGCTTGAAAATAATCATCATATGATGTTCAAGTCTGAAAAAAACTTTCTATCTTTATATTCTAAATTAAAATTTCTAAAACATGAAAAAAATTCTTTACACCCTATTTTTAGTAGGCAGTGCAAGTTTTGCAGCACAGGCTCAAACAACAGTTAAAAAAGTAATTCTTGAAGATTTTACAGGAACATGGTGCGGATGGTGCCCTGAAGGAACTGTAATACTTGAACAGCTTGCAGCTGCTAATCCTACCAATTTCATTCCTGTAGCATCACACAATGGCGATGGTTTAGAAATACCTGATGGCGCTGCAATCGATAACGGATTAAATGTAACAGCATATCCTAATGGTGCTGTTGACCGTTTTCAATTTCCAGGCCAAGCAAAAATCCCAATGAGCAGAAGCCTTTGGACGTCTTCATTTAATACACAAAAAGCTAAAACTGCAATTGTCAGTGTAAGCTTTGAAAATGCTGTCAAAACTGGAGCTGATACTTACTCTGCAACTGTTAAAGTTAAATTTTCGAGTGCGCCAACTGCAGGTATTCCTTTAAAAATGAATGTTTATTTGTTAGAAGACAGTATTGCTGCAACAGGTGCATTGGCTCAAGGTAATTACTCTTCCAATGTTCAAGCCGGTGCTGATCCACTCACTAATTGGTTTCATAATCATACATTACGTAAAGCTTTAGGCGGTGCTTGGGGTTTTTCTACTACTATCCCAGCTAGTCCAGTTGTAGGTACTACTTATTCTGAGAATATTACATTTACAATTCCTGCTGCTTGGGTAGCAAAACATATCAATGTAGTAGCATTTGTTGCTTATGATGGCCCAGCTGCAAGCAACCAAAAAGAAATCTTGAATGCTGAACAGTATAAATTGAAATATTGGTATCCTACAGCTGTAAATAGTGTTACAGAAAATTTAGTAGAAACAAACATTTATCCAAATCCTGCTAAATTGAATAGTTTCGTTAAATTCTCATTTAACTTAATGGAAGATGCAAATGTAACAATGGAAGTTATCAATACTTTTGGCCAAGTTGTTTCTCGTCCTTATTCTAGTTTTGAAATCAAAGGAGCACATACAATTCAATGGAGTGCATCTGAAAACGGCTCTTTAGTTCCAGGAATGTATTTTGTACGTTTGACTACTGATAAAGGCGGAAGCCAAGTGAACAGATTAATTTTGGAATAAAAGCAGCACATTAAATAAAGAAAAGAGGCCTCTTGTAGGCCTCATTTTTATTTAATGCAAAAGTACTAGCTTGTCCTTTTAAATCGATTGGGATTTTGTAGTAGACCAATCGGTATTATTAATTAATGCGAATAAATCTCATTCATTTCAACACCTTCATTGCTTACATTCAATTGATACTCAACCCCACATTTCAAAGCCAAGTTACGTGCTTGATGTCCTACAGGAAAATCAAAACATACTGGATAGTCAAATTCTTTTATTTTCTCCCATACAATATCATATTCTGACATACCAAATGGTGTTTCGTTGTCTAAAGAATCTGTAAAACCACCAATCAATAAACCACTTAAATGGCTCAATTTACCAGCACGGTATAGTTGCCACATCATCCGATCTATATTGTATTTATATTCTCCTATATCTTCAATAAACAATATCTTTCCATCTGTTTCGATATCACTTGGTGTGCCTATTAAATCAGACAATAAGGCTAAATTCCCCCCTATTAAAATGCCACTTGCTTCGCCTATACGATTCATTCGATGTAGTTCAATTTGGTAGGTAATTTTCTTTCCCATTAACACATTGAAAATACTCCAAGTTGAATCAAAATCATAATCAGCAAGTCTGTAACCACCGCACATATGGGCATGAATCGTTGCTATTTGAAACTGAGTATGGATATGAGAATGAAAACATGTAATATCACTATACCCCAATAACCATTTGGGATGCTTTACAAAATGCGTAAAGTCCAATTGATCAATAATGCGCACAGCACCATAACCTCCTCTTCCAAATAAAATTGCATGTATTGAATCGTCGTCCAACATTTGTTGCAAATCCGAAATTCGTTCTTGATCTGTGGCCGAAAATTTAAAATAAGATGTTCCCACTGTTTGACCTACAATAACCCGAAAGCCCCAGTCTACCAATTGCTTTATCATATCTTCGATGTCGGGCAATGAAACAGCGCCTGCAGGACAAGTTATACCTATTGTATCGCCAGGTTTTAAATATGGTGGTATTCTGTACATTATTGTTAGCTTTGATTAACTTTGCCCAAATATATAAAATCACATTCAGATGGAAGATAAATCGTCAAAATATGCATGGAGTACTAAAATGG
>JBILCF010000161.1:0-6924 GCA_044353325.1 Chitinophagaceae bacterium
TTGAACAATTAACTTGCGAAGAATACCAAGACCAGATTTACTCAATATAAATCTTATAAACTGCAAAATACGTTTTAAAGTTCCCGAACCAGGCGATTTTTTCTTAAAAAAAATCTTTTTGATTCGTTCTAGTTTACTTCTCAGTTTCACATACCAATTGTTTTCTAAATAGCTAATTCGATGTTGCAATTGAGCTGTCAAATCTTGATAAGCAAACAACTCTTCCTTTGAATGCGTTAATACTTGAGTTAAAGTGCTTATTTTTTCTTGAAGTGAAATTTTATGTTTTATTGTAAGTTGCTGTTGTGAACTTATAGCTTGAATTATTTCTTTAAGACTCGACTCAAATATAGTTTGATGTTTATTTATGACTTCTTGATAGGCCGACTTTAATTTTTCAGTATTGTTAGTTGTAATTGGTAAAGCAAATGCAGGTATAGCATACGGTTTTACATTCAATTGATAGGTTGCACGTATACAAAAATCCCAAATAATATATTTTGGGTTCAAAATGCTATCAAATTTTCCTGTTGAATTCCAAATTGATTTTTTAATTAAACAAGCAAATTGTGGAATAGAATCAGTCAATAATGAATTCAAAGTAAGACTTTGAGATTGTGAATCTGATTGAATCACAGGACAAGCTAATTCGTATTCATTGAAGAAGATAGCATTAAACAATGCTATTATATTGTATTCACTTTGAAGGTTGTCATAAAAAATATATTCTGCTGGATCGTTTGATATAATTTTATTTATAGTCTCTATTGTGTTTGAACTTGTTACATGAAATTTGACAAATTCTGAAAGTGAGTAAGAAGTGATTATATTTTTTAATTCAGTTTGTTCTATTGTAGAATCAAGGAATACTTCACAAAATATTTTATCCTGAAAATAGTAAGATAATATTTGAATAGATTGAATGAATCGATCAGCTTGTTGTAGAGAATGGATTGAAAATAAAATTAATACCTGTTTGCTCGATACAGGTTTTTGCAAGCAATCTCTTGAATTTAAATCCTGAATTTCTGCGTTAGATTTTGCATTGGATATGTTCTTGAAATAGTCTTTTGCCTTGAGCATTTTTTGAGGCAGGATTTTTTCTTCTGATTGAATGGTTGTTTTAAATAAATTAGCAAAATGCCCTAAAACTAGTAATGGATTTACAACTAAATGATTTGAATGTATGAAAGTTGCTTTAATAGAATTTTGATCAACAAACTCTGCTAAATTTAGTTTTTCGTTTTTTTCAAAGACATTTGTGTCCTCTACATTCAGATTATTGTATACAATTATAAAATGCGCTTCTTTAAAGTCAGATTTGATATTTAAAAAAGGTAATATACTTGTTGGAATAGATAGTCCATACAATAATTGCGTATCAAAACCTTCATCAATATACAATTTAAGTTTTTGTGAAATTTCATTTGATTTAAGATACTTAATTTGTGCAATGTAATTTCGGAAAGCAGAAGTTGAAAAATAATTATCAAATGCAGTCAACGGTCTTGTTACATCACCATAAGGTGAGCCTAAATGATTGGAAAGTAAAAGTGATTTATATTCACGATCATTTTCATCGTCACAAACGATAAATATCGGCTTAACTCCCAATTTAAATTCGTCTAAAATAAGGCTTTGTAATGCTGACATACTTCTGCTGATAATCCTTGATGTATTAATACTCCTTTCTCTAACAAAATGGCTTGGTCACATATTTTGACAACCTCATCAGGGAAATGTGAGACAAAAATAATTGTTTTACCTTGATTTTTTAATTCATATATTTTATTTAAACATTTGGTTTGAAACCCCATATCGCCAACTGCCAACACCTCATCTATGATATAAATAGCACAGTCATGTGAAAACGAAATAGAAAAAGTTAAGCGTGCTAGCATACCTGAAGAATAACATTTTGTGGCTTGTCGTAGTGTAGTTTCATCTAATTCTGAAAAAGCAGCTATTTCCTCAATAGCAGTTTTAGTTACCTTTCGGCCATACAAAGAAAGTAACAAATGTATGTTTTCATAGCCTGTCAATTCAAGTTCCAAACCTGCTCCTAATGCTAATATCGGGGCAATATTTCCTTCAATATGTATAGTACCTGAAGATGGTTTGATTATTCCAGCTATAGTTCTCAAGAGTGTACTTTTGCCACTTCCATTTCGTCCCAATATACCAAGGCTTTGACCTCTATCTAATTCAAATGATATGTCATTCAAAATTGGGATGGTTTGAAATGGATTTTTAAAAGTCGTCACAAAATCTTTGATGGAATGTATTCCAGCATGATTTGTTCTATATCGAACATTAACCTGATTTAATTTCAAAATGGAACTCATATCGAAGTTATAAATTGATTTTTGAGGCGCTGAAATAAAAAATAACTAATCATAAGAGAACCTAAACTAATGCAAGTACAAATGCCAAATAAATAACTATCTGGTGAAGTTGAACTATATAAGGGGTATCTGAAAAGTTTTATAAAATAATAAATAGGATTTAATTTGATCACTAAAGCAAATTTTTGTGGAATTAAATCTTCTGTATAGGCAATAGGTGTGAGATAAAATATTGCAGGTTGAATGGTGTTCCATAAAATACTAACATCTCTAAAATATACATTTAATGCAGATAAAAGTAATGCAATACTGAAACTAAAAATTGAGAATAATATTAATGTTGGTATAAGCCAAAGCATATAAAAAGAAAATTGTAATCCAAACCATGGCATTATGATGAAGTAAATCAACAATGCTAATATTAAATTGAACAACTCAGTAAACACTTCTGCCAATGGAAAAAGTAAGGGCTCTACTTGAACTGATTTAATAATACCTGCTGCTTGTACTATACTTTGTACGCCTTGACTGACAATATTTGAAAAGTAAAACCAAAATATTATACCCGAAGTCGCATACAGGACATAATGGTTTACTGATGAAAATTGAGAACTAAAAATGATAATAAAAATAAATAAATATAACATTGGTTTAATGAAACCCCACAAAAAACCAATCAATGAATGCTTGTACCGAAGTATTACATTTCGTTTGCTTAAAGCATAAAGTTGGTTGATTGATTGCATAAAACGTTTAAAATCTGTAAGTTGCAGTTTATATTGGATTTATTCGAATTGGTTTATGATTTTTGTTAATGCACGTTTTTTAACTCAACCACTTTCAGGTGTACAAAGGTATGCTTTTGAAATAAGTATGCAAATGAAAAAGTTAAATCCAACAATTGTATTTTTAACTCCACCATATGTTATTCATTTAGAATGGGAAAAAATGCTAGGTGCGAAACGAATTGGCAAATTCAAAGGGCATATTTGGGAGCAATTTGAACTTGTTTGGTACTTAAAGCGTCAAAATAAACCAAAATTATTTTCACCTGCAAATACAGGCCCCATAAATTACCCCAATCAATATTTAACCTTACACGATATTTCATTTAAATTATTTCCACAATTCAATACAAAAAAATTTGTTACGTTTTATAATTTTATCATTCCTAAACTACTAAATAAAGTCAAATTTATCTTTACGGTATGTCAAACTGTCAAATCTGAAATAAGTAAAACATATACAATTCCAGAATCTAAAATTTTTGTAACATATAATGGGATAGGAGATACATTGAGTAATAATTCGAATCAAAATATCCAATTTCATAAAGAAAAAATATTATTGAGCGTAGGTTCACTTTCTTTTAGAAAAAATACACAACTTATAATAGATGCATTTTTAGCTTCTGAATTGGCTCAGGATTATCGACTTGTTTTAATCGGAAACACAAATTCCATTTTCACTAGTTTAAAATTTAAATCTTATCCTAATATTGAAATCATAGAACAAGCTTCAGACAGTTTGATTTTGGAATATTATCAAAAATCTGAGTTAGCTTGTTATTTATCAAATTATGAAGGTTTCGGTTTGCCTATACTCGAATCCTTATACTTTAATTGTAAAGTATTGTGTTCAGATATACCCGTTTTTAAAGAATTATTTTCAACGTACGCGTCTTTTTGCTCTATCTCGTCTATCAACGAAGTTGTTGCTCAACTTAATTTATTACCATTAAAATCAACTGTAACTCCATTACAAATTGAATCGTTGAAACAAAAGTACAGTTTCAATACATCGGCAATTCAAATTCTTCAAATTATGTCAGCGGTATGAAAATAGCTTTAATACACGACTGGTTGAGGGTCAATGCTGGTTCAGAAAAGGTCGTCAAAGAAATTTTGAACATCTATAAAGATGATGAACTAGAACTATATACCTTATTTAACACCTTACTTATTCAGGATAAAAAAGATATTATACGAAATATTCCATGCACAACAAGCTGTTTAAATTATATTCCATACATTCATTCATTGTATAAGAGTTTATTGCCAATCATGCCATGGGTTATTCAACATATGAAGCTTAAATCTGCTGACGTATATATTTCTTCCTCACATGCAGTAGCCAAAGGAATTCAAGCTCCGAAAGATAAACTTCATATTTGTTATTGTCATACACCTATGCGATATGCATGGTATATGTATGAGGATTACATGAGTGATATTAAAGGTTTGAAATTATTGCTGATTAAATTAATTATACCGTATATAAAAACGTGGGATTTTAATTCTTCCAAAAATGTTCACTATTTTATTGCCAATTCAAAACATATTCAAAATCAAATTGAGGCAATTTATCATAGAGATTCTATTGTAATATATCCACCCGTTCAAGTTGATAAATTTAAATTGAATTCAAATCCAAGAAAGGATTTTTATTTGGCTGTTGGTCGTTTTGTAGCATACAAAAAAATGGATATTATAATTCAAGCATTTAAATTGATGCCACATAAAAAATTGGTTTTAATTGGAGATGGATATGATACGAATAAAATTAAAAATATAATTGAAGGTGCCGATAATATTATTTGGTTAGGCTATCAGCATGACGATGAATTGATATTGTATATGCAAAACGCAAAAGCTTGCATTTTTGCTGCTAAAGAAGACTTTGGTATTATGTGTGTAGAAGCACAATCGACTGGGACGCCTGTATTGGCGCTTAATTATGGCGGATACAAGGAAACGGTCATTGATGGCGAGACAGGATATTTTTTTGAAACCCAACAAGTTGAAGCTATACAGCAAGTTGTTGAACGATTTGAACTAAGTCCATTGACAAATCATACAGCAATAAGTACACACGCTTCTAAATTTTCAGTCGAAAGATTTAAAAATGAAATGAAATCTTTTGTGACTATGAAGTATTCAGAATTTTACAATAATTCAGCATGCTAGGTATGAAGCTAAATATCGAAACTTGGATAATACGAATATTGTTTCTTTCATTTTTTATTCCTATTCATTTTCAAACAATTTTATTTCTCCTTTTTGGAAGTTATATCATTATCAAAGCTGTAATTTCGAAAGTAGGATTATCTCTCAAAGAAATTATTGTAGCCCTAATTTTAGGCGGATCATATTTGTTCTATATTACATATATACCTTTAATTGAATCTCATGACAGGTCAATACTTTTTTCATTGTTGGAACGAAAGGCAGGTCTTTTTGTATTACCATTTTTGATTCCTATATACCTTAAGTTGTCTAATATACATTTTAAAAAGGAACTCAAATGGTTTGTATATGGCAATGTATTATTTGGTTTGTTAGTTAATTGTATCATTTTTTTTCAACATTTATATAAACCAAGTATAGATATCATTAATCATGTCAATTACCGGATTTTGTTTGAATCCATTGGTGGTATTCATCCTACATACTTTGGTCTTTACACTTGTTTCTCTTTATCAATTCTACTTTTTGAACCAAATTTCAATTTCAAATCTCTATTTTTTATAACATCATTTTCAATTTTAACACTTTCATTGCTCTTGATATCACCTAAAATATCCTTGATAAATTTCGTTGTATTGGTGTTATACTTTATATTTTTGGTCACGAAAAGTAAACTAAGGGTCAAGTTGTCTTTACTTGGAGTTTTTGTGGGTGCGGTTTGTTTAGCCTTAATTTTTATTCCTTTTTTAAATCAGAGAATATTGGAATTATTTTCAGTAATTAATTCAAATCAAACATCTGCATTGCATAATTCTGTCCGATTTCGTCAGGTCATTCTTCAAGTTGATTTTAATCTTCTGAAAGAATTTTGGTTGTGGGGAATTGGGCCTGTTCAACTACAAAAGCAATTGGATTTAGCCTATGCTCATTTATCAGCAATTACACATATACCTGTAATAAGCTATAACACACACAATGAATATCTTAATCAATGGATATCGTTTGGGTTAATGGGTTTTGTTTATTTTATTTTTGTTTTTGGTTTTCAATTGAAACGAGCATTACAATTAAAGTCAAATCTTTACTTTTTTTTACTGTTGAATATAATGATGACTTGTCTGACTGAAAATATTTTATCGCGACAGCATGGCATTCTATTTGTTGCTTTTTTTACAGCATTGTTGTATTTTTCCAAAACTGAATCTCAAAAGGTTCATCCTGATATTCAAATTCAATAAAGTATATTTATACCATGAAACCAATATTCCTTTTTTTAATTCTGTTTTTCACAGCAGAATTAAATGCTCAAATAACCTTAACCCGAGCCGATTTTCCTAAGCCTACAGCGAATAGTACTTTGCCTGATAGTGTATTATATACTAATGTAACTACTGGTACACCAACATCCCACACATTGAATGGAATCAATCAAATTTGGAGCGAAACTTTATTGTCAGGTAATCCAACCTACCAACAATATTTGGCAATGTCTTCAACACCATTTGTATTTCAATTGTTGTTTTTAAGCAGCGATTATGCACAGCCATTACTCAATGGAGGTAATGTAGCTGGGAATACATTATCAGATGCTTTTGAATATTACGATTATGCTT
>JBILCF010000162.1:0-6914 GCA_044353325.1 Chitinophagaceae bacterium
TACCGTTTATATTGAGCCTGGACCATGTTGTGAAGAAGTATTTGTTCCGAACGCATTTTCTCCCAATGGAGATGGTAATAATGATATTTTTAGAGTAACATCTAGTGCTGGTATAGAATTGATTCAATTTGATGTATATGACCGTTGGGGTAATCGTGTATGGAGTACCAATGATTTTAGAAGTGGCTGGGATGGAACTTACAAAGGAAAAACTGAATCCATGGATACATACTTCTATGTGTTTAGATACAAATGTTTGACAGATGGTGAGAATTACATCAAGAAAGGAGATATAATGTTGATGCGCTAAAATGAATAATTTCCTTTTTTAGTCATATATAAGATTTAGGAATTAAATTAATTATTTTGATTCTTTTATCTTTGAAGTCGAATAAGTTTTTTTGTTTAAAAATCCTTTAGTAACTGAATCAAGGTTCAATGGTATTTCTTAGCTTGCACGAATTATATTTGAGTTTCTATTTTGCACCATGAATATCTTGCGCCTTTTTTATAGATTACATTTAAAGCTTTTGTGTCTTTTAGCTATGGCGCTATTAATCTTACAAGGTTGTGATACATCACATTCATCCAAAAAAATATTTAAACTCAATCAAGTACAGGGCGTAGAATCTTTGGATCCAGCTTTTGCTAAAAATTTAAATATAATGTGGCATGTGCATACCATCTACAATCGATTGATTGAGTATGATGAAAACATGAATGTAAAACCATCTTTGGCTAAAAGTTGGATTATTTCTGATGATCGATTGGTGTATCAATTCGTATTGCGTAATGATGTTTTTTTTCATGACAATGAAGTGTTTGAAAATGGAAAGGGTCGTAAGATGACCGCACATGATGTAGCGTATAGTTTTAATAGAATAATAGATGAAAAAACAGCCTCGCCTGGTGCTTGGATATTCAATGACAGAGTGGATACATTAAAACCATTTGTGGCTTTAAATGATACAATTTTTGAAATGAGATTGTTGCGTCCCTTTAATCCAATGTTAGGTATTTTGAGTATGCAATATTGTTCAATTGTGCCACACGAAGTTGTTGAGAAATGGGGGAGGGATTTTAGGTCGCATCCTTGTGGTACTGGTGCATTTAAATTGCAAGATTGGGAAGAAGGCGTTGTCATAACTTATCGTAAAAATGAACATTATTGGGAAAAGGATTCTGCTGGTCAAACACTGCCTTATATTGATGGTGTCAAAGCGACATTTATAGATAGTAAAGCAACTGAATTTTTGCTTTTTATGCAAGGTGATTTGGATTTTATGAATGGTATCGATGTTAGTTTTAAAGATCAAGTATTGACTAAAACTGGAGAACTTAAATCCTTATATCATTCAAAATTTCAACTGTCTAAACATGCCTATTTGAATGTAGAATACTTAGGTTTTTTAGTCGATGTGGAAAAGCAGCCTCAACAAATTTTATTAAATAATAAAATAAGACAAGCCATCAATTATGGTTTTGATCGTACTAAGTTGGTGACCTATTTGCGCAACAATATTGGTGTGCCTGCACAAGCTGGTATAATCCCTGTCAGCTTGCAGGGTTATGATACGACTTTAGTGAAAGGCTATCATTTTCACCCAGAAAAAGCGCGACAACTCATTGAAGAAGTTAAAAAAGAAATGAATGGCCAATTGCCTATTGTGACATTGTTGTCCAATGATAATTATTCAGATCGTTGCAATTTTATTGCTTCGCAATTGAGTGCATTGGGTTTAACAATCAATATTGAGATTATGCAACCTTCACTTTTACGAGAGCAAATGAGTAATGTGCAAGCACCTTTCTTTTGGGCGACATGGATAGCTGATTATCCCGACGCTGAAAGTTATTTGACTATGTTTTATGGCAAAAATACTGCACCACCCAATTATACGCGTTTTCAAAATGATACATTTGATCGCTTGTATGAAGAAAGTTTGGTAACACCGAGCGAGGAACGTAAAATAGCACTTTATCAAGCTATGGATAACATCATTATTGAAGAAGCACCTTTTGTGCCTCTCTTTTACGATGAAGTAATGCACTTTACAAATCGCAGAGTACAAAATTGGAAATGCAATAGCCTTAACCTCATCGAATTGAAAGAGGTGAAACTAGAGGAGTAATGCAGATAAAATCCGATGTTGAAGTTTGCAATCGAAATAGAAGTCTAATACAAAATCAGAAAATGATATCCTGAAGCTTTGCTTCATTTTCTTATAGCCACAGATATCTCAGATAACACAGATTTTTTGGCAACAGATATTTCAGATGACACAGATTCTTTCAGCCACAGATGTCTCAGATAACACAGGTTTTTTTTCGGCAACAGATAACACAGATTTTTTTATCACAGATTACACTAATACCAAAGATTTTTTCTTGTAGAAAAAATAAGAAAATATTTAAGTTAGAAAATTATTTCTTTTCTCAAAAAACGAATCTATTTAAAACCTTATTTTATATAACCTAAAATCTTAAGCATACTTTGATAAGTTTGCTCTTTGGCGTAAAGCCAGTCTATGAGTTTACCTGTTTTGTCATATTCAACTACCACATGTTTGGGCGATGGTATCATACAATGTTTAATACCGCCATATCCAGCAAGTTGGTCTTGGTAAGCCCCTGTATGAAAAAATCCGATATACAATGGTTCCTCTGGATTGACCTTAACCTTGTCATTTGGTTTTCGAATATCTACCTCGTTGGATTTGCTTTTTGGTAAAAATACCGCATTGATATGTTCTTCAGAGGTGTAAAAATCATGACTATCGCAAGTAAGACCTCCGAGATGAACTTCCTGATATTCTTGATCCCATTTGTTGACGGGTAGCATCAAGAATTTTTCGCCTATTCCCCAAGTATCGGGTAACGTTGTAATGAATGAACTGTCAATCATATACCAAATCTCGCGATCGTTTTGCATTTTTTCGTCTAAGACAGAGTAAATAACAGCACCAGATTCGCCTACTGTAAACGATCCAAATTCGGTGTATATATTTGGCATATCTACTTTGTTCGCTTTACATACTTTTTTGATAGTAGCTACTATTTCATTCACCATGTAATTGTAATCGTAGTCAAAGCCCAAGGAATGTTTGATTGGGAATCCGCCGCCAATGTTGAGGCTATCTAATTCTGGAGCAATTTTTTTCAATTGGCAGTATAGATTCAATACTTTGTTGAGTTCACTCCAATAATAAATATCGTCTTTGATACCTTTGTTCATGAAGAAGTGCAACATTTTCAATTGAAAACGATCGTTTCCTTTAAGTTTGTCGACATAAAATTCCAAAATATCTCGTGTACGTATGCCTAATCGTGAAGTGTAAAAGTCAAATGAGGCCTCTTCTTCAGCTGCGATGCGAATACCTATTTTAACTGGATTTTTGGTTCGAATTGATTTTTTGTATTCCTCAAATTCATTTTTATTGTCCAATACTGGAATGACATTCGTAAAGCCTGAGTTGATGAGTTGCGTAATATTTTTTGTATATGCTTTGGTCTTAAACCCATTGCAGATGACAAAGGTATCTTTGTTTATTTTTTTGCGTTGGTATAAATTTCGAATAATTTCTAAATCGTAAGCAAACGAAGTTTCAAGATGTACATTGTGTTTGATGGTTTCTTCTACAATGAACGAAAAATGAGAACTTTTCGTGCAATAGCAATAAAAGTAATCCCCAGTATATTTTTGTTTTTTAATCGCATCATTAAACATTTTTTTGGCTTTGTTGATTTGCATGCCAATTTTGGGTAAAAATGTTATTTTGAGCGGTGTGCCATATTTGTCAATGATTTTTTTTAAATCTACTCCATTAAATTGGAGGTAATTGTCTTTCACTACAAATCCTTCCTGTGGAAAGTCAAAGGTCTGATGAACCAGGTCATTATATGTGTTGCTCATTTTTCTAAACGAAAATTGTTATTAAAGGTTGTACAAAAGTAAAGATGATTTTAATTTAATTACGAACTATTTTTCAGTACCCAAAAGCAAAGGCCCTGTTTGATTTCCACAGCAAAAAAGCATGTCGAGAATGCTCAGCCCAGGAGTAAATCCAAATCGAGCTGAAAATGGTTGCAAATAGCTCAAATCTGCTACTTCTGTGGCCTTTTCGTTTCGTTTATCGATATAGGCTCTGTTCGTTTGTTCAATAAAGTTTTCTGTAAGGGAATATGATTTCTTTTGTCTCAATAATTTGTTGACAGTATCTAGTGTTTGCAAGTTTAAATCTAACAGAAATTGGTGTTTTTGAGTATAAATACGATGTATATCGGCTTCGAAGTATTCAAAAAAGGGGGTCCTACGATAGCATGCATCTAAAGTTCGCCAATGAAGAAGCTGCCATTTCTCTTGGTTTGCAATTTGCAAGTCTTTCATTTTTATTTTTTGATTTCGACCGCCAAGTAGTGGAACCGACAATGAGATTGGACCATTAGGTCCTGTTATATTGCATCTGTTTCGAAATGATTTGCGAACAAAATATTCATGTTGTTCTATTTCTATTGTTTCGGATAGCAAAAAATCGCGGTACCATCGTATAGAAGGAAAATATTCACAATTTAAAAGTGTAGTTTCTTGCTTGCTCATTGTATTTTTACAAAATGAAGCTAAAGGTAAAGCACTATTTTGGGGTCTTGTACATGTTGATGTCATTTTCTTCATTTTCACAACAAAATGATTCCATTGCCTTTCTTCAAGTTTCGACTGCATTACATATTGATACTGTCGAGTCAACTATCCAAATAGGCGAAATGGATTATCCATTTATAGATCAAGACAAGCACCAGATTTACTATTATATTCGAATGTCTGATGCATTTAAAGAAAATACTTCGACATTTTTATTTCTTGAAATTAAAAAAAGAACGAATATGCAGTTTAAGTATAAAGCAGAATATTCGAAACGAATCAATACTTCCGAATTTCAAGAGGGGCGATTGATTGACAGTATTTCTATTGCGCAAACAACCTTGCAGTCGGGTAATTATGAATTGATTTTAAGTTATATGAATGATTCCAATAGGGTCTTGAATCAGGTTCGAACAGGATTTCAGCTGTTGCGAACAATACCTTTTGTAGCCAATGTAACCGATAATCAAGATACAATTGTTGCTAGCGCTACTGGTATTGTAGATTTAGACAAAACATTTGTTTCAAAATATACAGTCGAACAATTGAAGAAGAATATTAAGCCGTTGTTAGCTATAGCAGACGGTGCTGAAATAAGGTTTGTGCGCGAGGTTGATAAATATACGGATGTGTATACACTTAGACGTTTTTTTTATAATTTTTGGCAAAACAGAAATGCAACAAACCCTGAAGCCGCATGGCGAGCCTATGCAGATAAACTTAATTATATAGGGAAAAAATATGGGGCATCTACCACATCTGGACATGAAACCGATCGTGGTCGTATTTATTTAATGTTTGGTGAACCAGATATTATGGAAAGACAAGCAAACGAAAAAGGGGCCTTGCCTTATGAGGTTTGGTTTTATTATAAAGTTGATGGACGCAGTAATGTGAAGATATTATTTTATCAATCTGGTCTCATGGCCAGTCAAATGTTTTTGCTTCATTCCACCGAAGAAGATATCGTGGTGAATCCAAATTGGAAACAGATTTTGCTTGAAAACTCAGGCGACAATGATGCTAAATTAATGCATCGA
This sequence comes from Chitinophagaceae bacterium, assembly GCA_044353325.1. Classification (GTDB taxonomy): domain Bacteria; phylum Bacteroidota; class Bacteroidia; order Chitinophagales; family Chitinophagaceae; genus OLB11. The sequence goes on from JBILCF010000162.1 coordinate 5,680, forward strand.
GTATTCGAATATTTTAAATAATTTATTAGTATGAAATCAATTTTTTCATTTATTGTGTTGTGTGTTTTGTTTGTTGTTTTGCAGTCTGCAGGCTGTGGTAGTTCGATTAAAGAGCTTGAATATAAAGGTATCCAAAAAACGCAAATTCAAACAATGTCGTTCAACAATGCGGCAATACAAGTTGACTTGGGCTATTACAATCCTAACAATTTTGGTATCGATGTGAAAGAGACGAATCTCAGTATTTACTTGAATGATAAATTTGTAGCATTGGCTGATCAACCTACTAAAACACAAATCCCTAAAATGGCTAATTTTAGTTTTCCCGTTGTGGCTCATTTTGATCCACTTAAAGTGATTGGGCCTGCTATCGCATCTTTGTTTTCTAAAAAAAATAAACTTGGCATTCAAGGCTCTGCTAAAGTAGGTAAAGGGGGAGTTTATATCAAAGTTCCCGTAATGATAGAAGAACAAGTGAGTATTTTTTCAGAATAAGGTATTGAGTTCAGGGTAGTTAAACCCATTTAATACTTCGCTCACATTGGTATCTTGTGTTCGAGATGAAATCAAATGTTGTATCGTAAAATACGCCAGTCTTTCAGCATCGATGGGTTTGCACAATGCATGTATATTGCTTTCTTGGTTCAAAGGGTTTAGCCATTTAGATTCATCTTCACGATTCAAAATAACAGGCATTCTTTTTTTTGTGTTGTGGATCATTTCCATGACTTCATTGGCCTCAGTAGTCAGTATCGCAAAGGTATCCATATGCTTTCCACTATTCGGGTCTATCCAAGTAGAAGCTATACCTGCCAAGGAAAATATCGAAGTGTCTTTCAATGAAATAAAGTAAGGGATTTTCTTTTTATTGATTTCTCGCCATTCAAAAAAACCAGTACTCGGAACAAGACAACGTTGATATTGAATGCCATATTTGAATGATGGTTTTTCAAATACAGTTTCTTGTTTTGCATTTAAATTAAAACTCCGCATCTTTTTCATTTCTGCATCGTTTTTTACCCAAGGTGGTACAAGTCCCCAATGCTTTAAGGTAAGTCGATCAGGTTGATTCATGCTGACAATGGGCCAATTGAGAAAAGTAAATCCATTGCCATGATATATTTCTTCATGCAAATCTTCATCTACTTGCACGTTGTAATGTTTGGCTACTTTCTTTGGCTTTTTGGTCAATGAATTATGAAAACACATCTTCGAGTCTTAGCTTATTTTTTCAT
>JBILCF010000032.1:0-18841 GCA_044353325.1 Chitinophagaceae bacterium
TGAATCATTAGTTTCATCTTCTTTATTTTCCACTTTTTTCTTGATAAAAAAGTGGAGCAAAAAATCAAGGCTGTCGAAAAATAGCTAAAAATGACAGCTTTTAGTCGGAAATAAAAAAGCTATGCATCTAATTATTCTTCAACATCTAAAGTGGGTAGATTTAGCAATTGAACTTTTTCGAAGCAGCTAGCGATTGTTTTTATTTCTGTCGACAAAAAACTATCATTTACTTCGGGCAAGTTTATTTTAATATTTGTCTCAGTGATTGCTGCGCAGTTTCTTAACGCTATTTTCCTAAGGCCATCCCTAAACTCAAAATAGTACTCTAAATTTTAAATCTTAATTATTCCATTAATGTCAAGTAATATATTGCTTTCTATTTTCCCAAACATTTAAGGAATCGGTATATTTATGCTTAGAGAACCGAAAAATGGCCGTTAAGTCATTTATAATTGCAGCAACGTATCTAGATTTACGAATGTTAGAGTTTTAAAGTTGAGTTCGTTTTATCACAAAGACCTTCAAGGTTTTAGAAACCTTGAAGGTCTTTGTGAGTAAATAATTTATAATTGAAATCAACAAATCTGGCTTAAAAAAAGAAAAACACTCGATATGGATTAGCATATTGGGTATTGCTTACCTTTGCTGCATGGAAAAACTAGGAGTCCGTTTTCAAAATTTAGGTAAAATAGAGTATAAAGAAGCTTGGGATTTTCAGGAGGGTTTGCTACAGCAAAACCTCGATATCAAAAAACGTAACCGCGACCGAGAGTTGGCGCATAGTACTGAAAGTCCAGAGGAAACGCATAGCCATTTTTTGCTTTGCGAGCATCATCCAGTGTTTACCTTAGGAAAAAGTGGTCATATGGAAAACCTATTGGTGAACAATGAATACCTTATTTCCAAAGGCATTACTTTTTTTAAAACCAATCGTGGTGGCGATATTACCTTTCATGGTCCTGAACAAATTGTAGGTTATCCTATATTGGATTTGGAACGCATCAAACCCGATATAGTGCTGTATATGCGCAATCTGGAGGAAGTAATTATACGCACCATAGCCGAATATGGCCTAGTGGGCGAGCGCACCGAAGGTGAAACTGGCGTATGGCTAGACCCAAGTATACCACACAAAGCACGCAAAATATGCGCAATGGGTGTACGCACGAGCCGTTGGATTACGATGCATGGTTTTGCGCTGAATGTAAACACTGATTTGAGTTTTTTCGAACTCATTATCCCATGTGGAATCCAAAACAAACAAGTAACGAGTATGGAACGCGAACTAGGACTAAAAGTCCCACTAGCAGAGGTAGAAGCCAAAATCAAGACCCATTTTGAGGCAGTTTTTGATGTTAAAATGGTGGAATAATTGCATTAAATGAATGTGAGTCATTATTTTCGCTTCACAAACATATTTTGCATGAAAAAAATTATACTCCTACTTTTCGTTGTTTTATTCGCACAAGTCATTGAATCTAACGCACAAAACTGTCCTTGGACATATTCTATCAACGGTAATGATGTCACGTTTAATCATATGTGGCCATTGGCAGGCATTTATACTTTAGATAGTATTCGCCTTGACTACGGTGATAATACTACGCAACTTAAAGTTTCACCAAATATCGGTGCTAGCACGGTACATACCTATCCTGGTCCAGGTAGCTATTACGCTTGTATAACACGTTATATTTCGTCCCTTGGCAATCCTGGCGTTGCTATTCCATGTACATCTTGCGATAGTATTGTCATTGCGTCGACCAACAATTGCTTTGTAACAGCAGGATTTTCGCCTACAATTGCAGGGAATGCCGCCAGCTTTAACAACAATACAATGTGTGCTGTTTGCACCAATATTTCGTACAGTTGGGACTTTGGTGATGGTTCGCCTTTATCCAATGCTTTATCGCCATCTCATACCTATGCCACGGCAGGCAACTATGTCGTATGTCTTATTGCATCTGGTATCAATCCAAATTTAGTTACATGTTCAGATACCTTCTGTACCAACATTTCCATACAAGCAGCATCAACGCCTTGTATTGCCTTGGCGAATTTTACATTTAGTACAGCGGGATTAAATGCCAATTTTACCAATACATCAACCGTAACTGGTGGAACGATTTCTTCCTACTCTTGGAACTTTGGCGATGCGAGTCCTTTATCATCGCTTGCCTCTCCTACGCATACATATGCCAATGCAGGTACATATACAGTTTGTTTAACCGTAACAGGCGTTGACTCCGCACAAAATACTTGTACCGATGATACTTGCTTTACTGTAACAGTTTCTCAACAAGGAAGTTCATGCAATGCCAATGCAAATTTCAGCTTTGCGTTGAATCAATTTACAGCCAATTTTACCAATACAAGTACTTGTACCAATTGTACTACCACAACGTATGCATGGAACTTTGGCAATGGACAAACATCTATTTTGCAAAATCCTACACATACGTATACTGCCAATGGTGTCTACAATGTATGTTTGATTGTTACAGGAACCACTGCTACGATGCAAACATGTAGAGATACATTGTGTCAGAATGTAACAGTAAATGTGACTGGTGTGGGAGATTTCGCAACTCAAAGCTTGCATATCTATCCAAATCCTACCAAACACTCTATTTGGATTGACATCCCGTCACAAGTAGTAGCAGAAAATATTGTGATACAAGAACTTACTGGACGAACTGTGCATCAGGAAAACGTAGAAAGATCAGCACATAAAATGGTTTTAAACGTTCAGCATTTGAGCCGTGGTATATATTTAATACAACTGAATACGAATTTAGGACGGTATACCTCAAAGCTAATCTTAGAGTAAAAGTGACTTTTAAGAAAAAAAATAAACATATTCAGCACATTGTTGTCAAAGGATGGCCTGAACAAAAACTCAAAACAAGAAATGCCTCAAGGATTTGAGGCATTTTTTTTAAATCTATCCATGACAAATATCCTTTTTTTCTATGATTGTACGATTTTGATGATTAAATTTGCCATGTTTTTAGACGAATTTTACACAAATTCACTAAAAATTATCAACAATGAGCACAATTTCAGCACAACGACAAAAAATACACCCACACAAACTCTTGTTGTGGATCGCAATCGCAAGCATCTGTATGATGTTTGGAGGATGGACGAGTGCCTTTTTGGTTCGTAAAGCGCAAGGCAACTGGTTACTGTTCACGATGCCTTTATCCTTTTGGATTTCTACATTTGTCGTATTGGCGAGCAGTATTACAATGCATTTTTCTGTCAAAGAATTCAAAAACAGAAATATGGCAAAGTATAAAACGCTGATTTCTATCACTGCTATCCTAGGCGTATTGTTTATGGTATTGCAATTTGCAGGCTTTTACGAAATGCATCGAGCAGGTATCAACCTTGCTAGCACTGCCGAAGGTGTGTCGGGTAGCTTCATTTATGTTATTTCTGGCGTGCATTTATTGCACATGCTTGGTGGTGTTATAGCCCTTATCATTGTATTCATTACCGTTAATTTCAGACGACGTACCAAAATATACAGCAGTACCGGATTAGAAATTTTAAGCACTTATTGGCATTTTGTTGATGTGCTTTGGATATATTTGTTTCTCTTTTTCTTTATAAACCAACAATAATTTTAAAAATCAATATGAGTTCAGTAGCGATTGACAGCAAAAAGAAAGCTTGGGGAGGTGGACAAAGTCCCTTCAACTTAAGCTATGGTAAAATCATGATGTGGTATTTCCTCATGAGTGATGCCTTTACATTTGGAGCATTTTTGATCTCTTACGGTACTACCCGTTTCTTTAGTGCATTGTGGCCCGATTCAAATGAAGTTTTTGCTTCGTTTCCGTGGTTTGCACCCAATGGTGGCGCGCCAATGGCTTTCGTATCGTTAATGACATTTATATTGATTGTAAGTTCCGTTACCATGGTTTTGGCTGTACATGCTGGACATTGCAATGATAAAAATGGTGTAATCAAATGGATGGTTTGGACCATCATTGGTGGTATAGCGTTCTTAAGTTGTCAAGCATGGGAGTGGACACACTTACACCATCATGGTGCTTGGTGGGGTGCATTTAGAACACAAGCAGATGGTACTATAGCAGATGCTGAAAGTTTAAAGCACTTCTTCTCGCACACTGTTCCAGCAACTGAAGCTATGGGTATTGCAGGCGCTGATGCTGCACACAAGTTCTTTAATTTCTTCTTTACCATTACAGGTTTCCATGGTGCACACGTTGCATCGGGTGTAGTGTTGAATATCATTATTTTATTGAATACCATCAATGGTACATACGAAAAACGTGGCCATTATGAAATGGTCGAAAAAGTAGGTCTTTATTGGCACTTTGTGGATTTAGTATGGGTATTTGTATTCACTTGCTTCTATCTACTATAGGTTCAATTTATAATTCTTCTTTAAAAACATTCTTCAAACAAAAATTAAATCAAACGATATGTCTCATTTTAGCGATTACGAATCAGATCAATCCAGATTATACAACGCTCATCATCACGATAAAAACTCTCCTGAGAGCAAAGCCAAAGTCAAAAACATTTGGAAAATTACGTTATGGTTAACTATCATTACCATCGTAGAGGTAGCCATAGGGTTGTATTGCTTTTACAAAGGAGTACCAAAAACTTTACCTAATGTTGGGTTCATCATTATGACTTTACTAAAAGCAGGATTAATCGTATCTGTATTTATGCACTTAGGTGATGAATTCAAAAATATGATTTTAACTATCCTGATTCCGTTAACATTATTTGTATGGTTTATCCTTGCATTTTTAATGGATGGCGCATTTTGGTTAAGCATCAACGCTCGTTTCTTTAATCATATGTAATAATATTCAAAACATAATTTGAAGCCCCTAACAGTAGTTGGGGGCTTTTTTTATAGAAAAAATTAATGTTCGAATAAAATTGGCACTATTTTTTCATTATTTAAAAAATAATTAATATCTTGTTAAACTAAAAATGAAAAAGAAATGAAAAAAGTACTACTGAACCTACTAGCATGCTTTGCTATAATTCCTCTAAACTTAGAGGCCCAACAACGTTCATGTGCATCGCACGAACATCAACAACACATTTTACAAACCGATCCCAACTATGCTGCGACTCGTGATTTGATAGAAATGCAAACAGCACAATATGTCAATTCTTCTAACAAAAAAAGGGTTGTCAAAACCATTCCAGTGGTTTTTCATATCGTGTATAATACCGCAACACAAAATGTAAGTGATGCACAAATCCAGTCTCAATTGGCTGTTTTGAATGCAGATTTTAGAAAACTAAATGTTGATTGGTCATTAACACCTGCTGCTTTTCAACCCTTAGCTGCCGACTGTGAAATTCAATTTTGCTTGGCTCAACAAGATCCTGCAGGAAACCCTACTACAGGAATTAATCGTGTAAGTACATCTGTAACTGCATTCTCTACTAATGATGCAGTAAAATATACTGCTCAAGGTGGTGCAAACATTTGGGATAGATCAAAATATTTAAATGTTTGGGTATGCCAATTAAGTGGAGGTGTATTGGGCTATGCTCAATTTCCTGGTGGTCCTGCGGCTACAGATGGTGTAGTAATTACACATACAGGATTTGGAACTATGGGTACAGCAGCAGCTCCATTTAATAAAGGTCGTACTGCAACTCACGAAGTTGGCCACTGGCTTAATTTATACCATATTTGGGGCGACGATGGAACAAGTTGTAATGGTAGTGATTTAGTAGGAGATACACCTAATCAAGGTAGTGAAAACTATGGCTGTCCTACATACCCTAAAGTTTCTTGTGCAAACGGACCAAATGGTGATTTGTTTATGAACTATATGGATTACACGAATGATGCTTGTATGTATATGTTTACTTCTGGTCAAAAAGCACGTATGGAAGCTTTATTTGCAGTTGGTGGTGCACGTTACTCTTTATTATCATCACCAGGATGTACAGCTCCAAACCCTATAGCTTGTGGTGTTCCGTCTGGATTTAGTGTAACTGGAATTTCTACATCAGGTGCTACAATCAGTTGGAGTGCTGTAGCTGGAGCAGGCAGTTATAATGTTCAATATCGTTTAGTTGGTGCCGCTACTTGGACTACAACTACATCAAGTACAACATCCAAAGCATTAACTGGTTTAGCAGCAGGATCTTCTTATCAATATCAAGTGCAAGCAGTATGTGCTTCTGGTGCTGGTGCTTATTCTAGTATAGGTACATTTAATACAACAGCTTTAGGGGTTACTTGTGGTGTACCTGCAAGCTTAAGTGCAAGTTCTATCACTGCGACTTCTGCAACTTTAAATTGGGGTAGTGTAGCAGGTGCATTAAGCTATAATGTACAGTACAAATTAAATGCTGCTGCTACTTGGACTACAACAACTTCTACAACAACTTCAAAAGCGATAACTGGTTTAACCGCAGGATCTGCATATCAATTTCAGATACAAGCAGTGTGCACGGGTGTTTCAGGTGCATACTCTAGCACAGCTAGCTTTACAACAACAGCTGTTGTTGCAACTTGTACAAATACCTATGAATCAAACAATACAATGAATACTGCAGCTTTAATTGCAGTAAATACAACTATCTCATCTATGATAGGGTCTAGTACTGATAAAGATTATTATAGAATAACAACTACCAATGCTGCTCCGAAATTGAAAGTTACATTGAGTAATTTACCATTAGATTATGATGTAAAATTGTATAGATCAAATGGAAGCTTATTGGCAACTTCAGCTTTAGGTGGAACATCAACAGAAACCATCAAATACAATGCATCTAATGTTGGTGCAACGTATTATATTTATGTATATGGTTACAATGGCGCTTTCTCTACAGCAAATTGTTATAGCTTGAATACGAGTACAAGTGCTTCAAACTGGAAAGTAGGTGAAGAATGGAATCAAGAAAATAAAGCCGAAATCAATCTTTATCCTAACCCAGCAGGAACAAAATTAAGTGTTCAATATTTTGCTGAATTGAATCAAACTATTGTGTTTAATGTATACAATACTATGGGTCAAAAAGTCATTTCAAAAGTTGAATCAACAATCAATGAAGGTGAAAACAACGCAAGCTTTGATTTGAGTTCTCTTTCAAATGGTATTTATATCATGGAAATGATTGAAAACGATGATCGTAAAATTCAAAAGTTTACGATTCAAAAATAATATTGGTATTAACAATTAAAAAAAAGTCATCCTATTTGGGATGACTTTTTTTATTCTTTGATACGATCATTTAAATCTATATTTTAGCAGATGTTTCAACTGACCAAAAGCAAGTATTTTTTAATCGGCGGCATCATTGTCAGTATGATGATTTGGGGTATTAGTTGGCCAAGTGCAAAAGTACTTTCTACCTATGGCAAACCTATCGAAATCGCTTTTATTCGTTTTATATTTACTTTTTTGGGTGTATTAATTTTGCTTAAAAGTATTCGTGTAAAGCTCTTTATTTCCAAAAAGGGCATACCTGCTTTATTCGCTGCATCCGTTTTAATGGCTTTATACAGTTTACTTTTTTTCACAGGCATATTAAAAGGGATGCCTGGTGCAGGTGGTGTATTGGTAACGACTACAACGCCATTAGTAACTTTTTTATTGGCAGTTCTATTTTCAAAGCGTAAACTGAATCCTACTGAAATCATCGGATTATGCATTGGCCTACTTGCTGGCTGTTTTCTATTGAATATATGGACGAAGTTTGATACAATTTTTGATTCAGGCAATATCTTTTTCCTCGGTTCAACTGTTGTATGGGCATTTCTGAGCAGATTTACCTCAAATTCGAGTCAGTATGGTTCGCCCTTGTCATTTAGTTTATGGATTTACTTCTTTTGTATTTTCTTGTTGTTTTTTCTTGTTGATATCAATTCAATTTATAATGTACTACTCCGTGCAGACCTTAAATTTTGGTTGAATATGATATTCAATGCTATTATCAATACTGGCCTTGCTACAACGTTTTACTTTTACGGCACATCCAAATTAGGGTCTGAAAAAACAAGTAGTTTTATTTATATCGTTCCGTTTGCCGCAGCATTGTCTTCCTTTTTAGTTTTGCAAGAAACAATTTTGTGGAATACAATCGTCGGCGGTGTACTCGGTATAATTGCAGTATGGGTTATTAATTCCAAGAAGAAAAAATCAAGTATGTAATCATTATCGTGCATCAAAATCGATAACCACTCGTTCGCTTGTAGGATGCGCCTGACATGACAATACAAATCCGTTTGCTACTTCATCTTTTTCCAGCGCGTAGTTAACTTCCATTTCGACTGTGCCTTCGGTTACCTTAGCTCTACACGTACAACAAACACCGCCCTTGCAAGCAAAAGGCAAATCAGCACCATGTTTCAGTGCTGCATCTAAAATTGTATCTCCGCCATAAGCCAATGGTATTTCAAAACTTCGATCATCTACTTTTATCGTAACCATACTAACCTTGCCCAAATCTTCTTTGTGAGCTTCCTGAAATGCCACTTTGGCTTTAGTTGAGGAATCAGAAGTAAATAACTCAAAATGAATTTTATCCGTATTTACTTGATTGCTTTCTAGATAAGATTTTACACTCATAATCATGTCTTCTGGCCCACATAAGAAGAACTGATCTATTGTGTTGACATCAATCAATTTATCAAATAATTGTTGACATTTATCGGCATTGATACGACCATAGTTTAATTCAGTTTCCATGCGTTCGCGACTTAGCAAATGAACGATTTGAAAACGACCTAAATATTTATTTTTTAATGCTTCTAGTTCTTCCCTGAATATAATTGAATAAAAATTTTGGTTACCATAGACCAATGTAAATGAACTATTAGGTTCAGAAGCCAAAACAGATTTGATTAAACTCATCATAGGCGTAATACCGCTACCTGCAGCAAATGCCATATATTGTTTCGAATGCTTTGCATCAAGCTGTGTTGTAAAATTCCCCATTGGAGTCATCACTTCAAGCTTGTCATCAATCTTTAAATCGTGGTTGGCATAACTTGAAAATTTTCCACCTCTAATTAATTTAATGGCTACTCTAAAATCTGTCTCCAAAGGACTGCTACATAAGGAATACGAGCGACGAACTTCTTCACCATTGATCTCCTTTTTTATTGTGATATATTGTCCAGCTTCATATGCGAATTCATTTTTCAATTCTGACGGTATTGCAAACGCTACTGAGACACAAGACTTGGTTTCTTGCTTAATATCTGTTACTGTCAATGTATGAAAAGAAGGATTCGCCATGATGTTTATTTAATGTCCGCAAAGATAATCGAAAAATACTTAGTTAGGTTCTTCAACTACAAACTAAAACTTGCATTTATGCCGATCGTAACGCACTTTGTTTCATTGCTTGTGCTTTGTCGTGTCCAAGGTATTTTTCAATCCAATTATGTACCAAATAAATAACAGGAGTAATTAATACTGCAATAAAAAATTTGTAACAATAACCAACGAGTGCTATAGCGATAACCTTCGGCCACGACCAATCCTGTCCAAGTTTAAACGCAATAGTAATGACGATAATACTATCAATCAACTGCGAAATCAATGTCGATCCTGTTGCTCTCAACCAAATCATCCGTTCGCCTGTTTTTTCTTTGATAGTATGAAAAATATAAACATCCAATAATTGACCGACTAAAAAGGCAACAATAGATGCCACAATAATCCACATACCCTGTCCAAAAATTTGCGCATAGGCTTTCTGCGTATCAGGAATACCTTTCTCTGCGTTTACACCAACCCACCAATCGGCAGGTACTAAATGAATGGCTCCATAGGCAGCAAAAAAAGATAAACTTATCAATGCTACGGTGAGATAGGATAAAAATTTCACCCCTTTCATGCCGTAATATTCGTTAATAATATCCGTCATGATAAAAACGACAGGCCACAACAACACACCAGCAGTTAAATTAAATGATAGATTTTGTTCGCCAAGCAACGAAAAAGTAATTGGACTAAATCCAAGTGATTTTTCCAAAGAAAAAATTTTACCACCAATAAATTCTGCCACAATAGCATTGGTACTAAAAAGGCCCGCTAAAATAATATAAAGCTTAACTGCACGGTCTTGTAAAATTTGTTGTATCATTTGTAAGCATAAAAGTAATTAAAAATAAAAATAGAGAACAATCTAATTTTCTATTCGCTATTACTGACGCTTAATCAAAATTCGTTGCTTTTTGTTAAAAATTCATTACATACTTAATGCCTTATTGCAACAATTTTAAATAGAATACATAAAATTTTAAAGGTCTTTTGATAATATGAACAAAACTTCTAAACTTGAACCTAGGATTAAATTTAATTCGTTGAGTTATTTCAAAATTAATTTAAAGGAAATCCTGTTTATTGAAAATAAGTTTTATAGAAATTATTTTTTTTGAACTGTTCGATTGTAAAAATAAAATTCTATTTTGCGTCAAATAACATCACATGAAAATCATTTTATCTTTGGTATGCTTAGTTTGTTTTTCATTTTGTCTACGTGCCCAGCAAGCAGATGACATAATTGGAAAATGGAAAAATGGCGAAGGAACTGGTATCATCGAATTGTATAAAACTACATCGGGGCATTATGCTGGTAAAATTATTTGGCTCAAAGAACCTATAGATCCAGAAACAGGTAAGCCCAAATTAGACAAACGAAATCCAGATAAAACTAAAAGAAATGAACCAACTTTAGGATTAATCAATATTCACGGTTTTGTATTTGATGTTGAAGAAAAAATTTGGAAGGATGGCACTATTTATGACCCCAAAACAGGTAAAGAATATTCGTGCAAAGCAGAATTAAAAGAAGAAAATAAACTCGAGGTAAGAGGTTATATCGGAGTTTCTGTTTTTGGACGAACAGACACTTGGACTCGTTTAGTTAAAAAATAATCATCGTCATAGTAATTAAGGACTGACGAAGTTAATACCGATATTGATATAAGGCGAGTTGCCCCACGAATTGATAAATATTTCATTCTTTTCCTGACCGTCATATTTATTAACAAGATTGAATCGACCATTGATTCTATATCCAACTTGTGCGCTCAACCAAAAGAACCCTTTTAGTTTTTGTTCAAACATTAATCTTGGTTTAATTTCTCCACGTTGTAAAAAATTTGAATTATTGATTAAATCAAATTGTTGACCTTCAAGTTCATATCCAGCCAACAACATAGAATTGGTTGAAAAATTATAACGCACATGCGCTCTCGCTGGAAACAAACATTCGACTCCCCATTGTTCATTAAATGTTCTGTTGTATAAAACTATGGGCACAATCAATGGTCTACCTAATCGATATGTACGTGAAGCTCCTATTGCCCACATTCTATAGTCGCCTTTTTTCCATCCATACAACACGCTGCCATAGAATGTCATACCAGATTTTGAAAATGCCCAGTCGCCCTGATTATCTATCGTTGCCATATCGACATTTCCTTGTGCTATGATAAAATGTTTTTCATCAAGAGGTTTAAACACCAAGGCATTAAACGATTCCACATCCATCCCATTGGCATATACTTGTTGCATAGAAGTTGATGTTGGTATATAGTTTGAACGGATTTTAGAAGACCAAGAAGATAAACCAAGACTAACAATAAGATTATTTTTACTTATAGCCAACAAACTAGTATTTAAACGAAGTCCGCCCATTGAATTAATTTGATGCTGTGCATCAATAATACTATTTGAAGTAAACCCAAGATTATGTTCATAGCCAATACCAAATAGTTTTGTAGGGGTTTGATTCAATACTTTCTGGGTACAAAATTTTTTATTGTCTGAACCATCTTCGTATTCATTGGGATCAAACACATCGTTTTGTGCAAATGAATTAATACTGCACAATGTAATTGCAAAAAGTACGATAATTTTATTCATGTTTGAATTCGTTTAAATACATAATCCACCGCATACGCTGATGGTTTGTCCTGTTATGTAATTACCCATATCAGATGCTAAAAACAATGCAGTATTTGCTATATCTTCAGCACTAGCAAATCGCTGTAAGGGAATACCAGCTTTATATTTTTCAGCTCCTTCGCCATCTTGTAAATATGACGTCATATCGGTTTCAACAAAACCCGGTGCAATGGCATTGCAACGAATGTTGCGGCTGCCAATTTCTTTGGCGATGGATTTGGTAAATCCTATAACTCCTGCTTTACTAGCTGCATAACTACTTTGACCTGCATTACCCATTTCACCTATCACAGAACTCATATTGATAATACTTCCTGATTTTGCTTTCATCATTGGACGCATAACTTGTTTGGTCATATTAAATACAGATTTCAAGTTAATGGCCATCACATCATCCCATTGCTCTTCAGTCATTCGAAGCAATAAATTGTCTTTTGAAATACCAGCATTATTGACACAGATATCCACTGTTCCAAAATCCTTAACTACTTCAGCTACAAAAGCTTCACAATCCGCAAAGCTACCTGCATTGCTTTTGTAGGCTTTGGCTTTTACACCCATAGCCACACATTTATCCTCTAAAGATTTACTGCGTTCTGCACTACTATCGCTAATATAAGTAAATGCAACATGGCATCCTTGTTCAGCAAATTTCAACACGATAGCTTCACCAATTCCACGGCTTCCTCCAGTGATGATTGCAACTTTATTTTCGAGTAATTTCATATAATTTAGATTTGAGATGTGACATTTGAGATTTGAGATTTGAGATTTTTGTAATTGAGTTTAAAAATTATAATGCGCAAAATAGGTATGAATTTTGAAAGTTTCAAACTTCGATAAAACCTAGTTTAAGCCCATAACCAGTTATGCTTCCAATGAACGTAAAATAGACTTGCGTTTTACTTTAGCTACGAATAAATTGTAAATCGCAAATATCTACCTCCCTGAATGCAATGCTATCCGATTGCCTTCTGTGTCAACTATAAATGCATAATAGCCGGTATCTTCTCCTATCAACGTTTTTGGTACTATGATTTTGCCACCAGCTTGAACCGTTTTATCCAACACTAAATTGACATCTGGATTGGCGTTTAAATACATTAACGAACCTGCACCGCTTGGTATATAACCTTCGCCATAACAAATTGCACCACTTACTGTACCGTCATATGCTGGAAAAAAAGCCATTTTGTAACCTTGAATTTCAGTTACTGTCATGGTAATATCAAAGATAGTCTCATAAAAGAGTTTGGCTCTTTCAAAATCTGAAACAGGAATTTCAAACCAGTTAATCATATTCTGCCCTTCCATAGCTGGATAAATTTTAGGAAATATACGACCACTATTTAAAATATTCAATTTTATGTACAGGATTTATTTTGAACCCCTTTTTAAAGATTAATTAGATGAAGTAATCCTTCAAATTTATTTCTATTGTACTTACCGTTTCAAAGGCGAATCAGGCTCATTGGCAAAATGCTTATAGACTTGTCGATCGACAAAACCTGGAAAAAATTTATTCATCCATACAGTCATTTTTCCTTGTAAAGACATGATTAACGTGCGTTTTTTATTGGCTATGGCTTGCAATATTCTAGATGCACATTCTTCTGCACTCATCAATTTACTTTCATCGAGTGGTGTTTCTGTCTGTGCTTTCCCTGAGGCATTCAACGCTGTATTGCGAATGTTAGATGCAACAAAACCAGGTGAAATCCACAATACATTAACGCCACGTTCTAGCATTTCGATTCGTAAAGATTCTAAAAAACCTTGCATGGCAAATTTAGAAGATGAATAACCCGTTCGACAAGGTAATCCTTTGTAACCAGCTATAGACGAAATACCAGCTATGCTTCCTTTTGTAGCTAGAATATGTGGCAATGCATATTTGCAACAATATACAGTACCCCAAAAATTAATATCCATTGATTGCTTTAGAACAGACAAATCTACCTCTTCAAACAAGGCTCGCATACTTATTCCAGCATTGTTGATGAGGACATCTAGTTTACCAAATCGGGCTATCGTTTTTTCAACCAACAATTTACAGTCCTCTTCTATACTTACATCGGCTCTGACTGCAAATAAATTAGTATGTTGAACCAATTGCTCAAATTTACGCAACTTATTTTCATCTCTTCCACATATAGCCACTTGAGCGCCTTGATTAAGCAATTCTAGGGCCAATGCCTTCCCAATTCCAGAGCTTGCGCCGGTAATTATTACCGTTTTTTGCGTAAAATAATTGTTCATCACTGCAAAAATAGTTTAAGCTTTTGGTTTGTTTGTTAAATATATTTACTTACCTTTGCACTCCATTACAACAATTTCAGTTGTTTTAGTGCTGATTTCGTAGCTCAGCTGGTAGAGCACATCACTTTTAATGATGGGGTCTTGGGTTCGAATCCCAACGGAATCACTGGGGATTACTTTAAAGTAGTCCCCTTTTTTTATGCTTATTTTACAGGTATTTCAGTAATTTTTTAGCTGTCCAAAAAAAGACTTTTTTAGGCAAATGTTTCACCAATGTTACACCAAAATGAATTTATGCAAAACTTAGTGTAACATGAACATCACATTTAGGCTGGAATACAATCCAGCAAAGGATTCCAAACAATCAAAACCAATATTTATCCGTTGTACACAGGACAGAAAACACAAGCGTATACACACAGGTGTTTCAGTATCTTCAGTACATTGGAACAAACAGAAGCAACAAGTTAGAAAAACACATCCTCAGTATCAGGTTTATAATCAAATTATTCAAACCCAACTTAAAAAAGTATTGGAGACTTACAATCAATTGATGACCACCAACAAAGAACTGAATTTGCATGCACTGACTGAAACCTTTGAAAAAATAGTTGAACTGCAGGATTTCTTTGTATTTGCCTTCAATACCAAATTGAATGAAATTAAATCCCGAAATAAATTGGGGACCTACAGACGTTATGCAACTGCTTTACACAAATTTAAAGTATTTACATCTGGGAAATTACTCATACAAGAAGTTATTTATTCCCTTCTGAAGCAGTATGAAAACCACCTTATAAGCCACCACAAAAATACAAGAGATACAGTATCAGCTAGGAAATGCATACACATTACAGGATTATAAAAAAATTGTATACAAAATTTATCATGAATTATTTTCTGCAAACAGACCCAACATCGAAAAACCAATGGATGTTGAAGAATTAATACTTTTAAAGAAACTGCCCAATCAAATTACCATCTACAGAGGAGGTTCAAAAACAGAAGAAAAAACAAAAAAGTATGTTGTCAGCTGGACGTTAGATAAAAAAATTGCAGAAAAATTTGCTAACGATAAAGCAATCAGGGATAAGAAAGAAGTTGGAAGAGTAGAAATGAAAAATACTCAACAATAGACCAGTAAGAAAATTTGATTATTTAACACCCAATGACGTATTTTTACAACTTGCAGGGTAAGTGTTGCACTTATTTCTTGAACACAGCAAAATCTTAAAATAATCAAAATGAAAGTTAAATTCCAAAAAATAACAGAATTTTTATCATTAAGAGAATATATAAATAAAAATAAAATAACAAGTATATCACCAGGATCTTATAGTCAATCAAACTGTTATCATGTAGATTTTTTGTTGAAGGTATTTTTTTTTCACAAGCTAAACTTTCAAAAAATGTATTTAAAAGAGGTGATTTTTTTATATTATTATTTAAAAACAAAGACCTTAGAATATTAGATGAATATCAAGTATGTGAAACACATGAAGATATTATATATATAACAGAACTAGGTATTAATTTTGAAACCATTTGGAAATGTTAAAAAATACAATTAACTTTTTTGGCATTCTATACCCAACCTACATCAAGCTAATAAACACAACAAATACCAAAATAAATTAAATGAAAAAATTACTTTCTTACTGCCTAAACAAATGGTGGTTATTACCACTAATTTCTACCAGCTTAATTGGACTATCTTTCCTATTTGACAGCATATGGTTTATTATTATTGGATTACTCCTTGTTGTATTCTCTGTTGTTTACCAATTTATTAAAAAAAGATGGAAAACAGGTTGTTTAACAGGAATGATTATGCTTCTATTAATCATCTTGACAGGTTATTGGTATCTTTTACAAACATTCCCAAGTCAAGATAAGATCCTGAGTAAATATTCAGAACGTTATGAAAACAGGTCTGAAATTGAAAGAATAATTGGTGTAGAAATCCCCAAATTTGAAATCGTTGATTCTAAAGTTAAGCATTTAAGTAATCGTGGTGATTCTGAATTTGAAATAGAAACAATCATTGAATTTAAAGAACTTCCAAGCTCCAAATTGTTTGAAAATTTAGACAGTATTATTTTACTTCCTAACCCAAAAGAACTAACTGATCATTCTAGCTTTTTTTATTATGGTTTAGAATCTATTATAAGTTGTTGGTCCAAAGAAGGTGACAAGTATAAATATAATAGAAATACAGATTTTGGTGGAGCTTTTCTTCACAGTACAGATGCATACTATATTTTTGAACTTACAAAAGGGGTTAAAACTGCTAAAATCATCTATGGAAATTATTAATAAAAGAATACTGTACTATCCACAATTAATAAGAAATTATTTATTTAAAACATTCCCAAACCCATTCCAACCTATTTACTTAAAACAAATTTTATAACATATAAATTCATAAAATGTTTCACTATGGTTACACCAAACCTAAAAAAGACAGTAAAAATGTTACATCTTGAGTATTAAAAATCTTTGTATGATGCTTAAATAGAGCCATCCCGACCTCAGTCGGGATGAGTCTTGGGTTCGAATCCAAACGGAATCACTGGGGATTACTTTAAAGTAGTCCCCTTTTTTTATCCCTTTTTGAAGAGAAATAATGATTTAAGTGGGGTAAGAAAATGTATTGTTTAAGTTTGTTGAACCATTTTGTTATGAATTCACATTTACCAACTCCATTTCAATATTTAATGCTAAAACATGGCATTTCTTAGTCCTAGTTTATCCTTTTTTGTACAAAAAACAAGTAACTTACACCCCTTTTAATATCCCATTTATGCTACAACGTACGCAAGCGCCCCATATTTTTTCGCCTATTGAATTTGAATTCAATTTGCAACCTCTTCAAACACGACAACTTGACAATGGAATCTCATTGCATTATATTAGTGACAATATAGAGCCTGTGCTTCAACTTGAACTTGTTTTTCCAGCAGGGCAATGGTTTGAATCGCAAAATGGTATCGCTCAGGCTACAGCTGCTTTGCTAAAAAGTGGAACATCAACGATGACTTCTTTTCAAATCAATGCTGCATTTGAACAATATGGCGCTTCTATCAAAGCAGGTGCTGGATCTGACTGGACTTCGATAACAGTGAGTTGTCTGACCAAACATTTATCAAAAGTTCTCCCTCTAGTTTCAGATTTACTTACAGATACACAATATCCTCAATCAGAAATTGACCTATATATCCAAAATGCGAAACAACGTTTAAGCGTACAATTGAAAAAGGGCGATTTTATTGCAAACCGTAAAATAGACGAATATTTATTTGGCATCAAACATCCTTATGGTAAATACATGCAATACCATGATTACGATGCTATTACTCAAGATGCTTTACTCCATCACCTAAAAACGTTTTATTCAGCTTCGAATTGCTGCCTTTTTCTTGCAGGCACTTTTGACGACAACGATGTTCAACGTATCAATACATATTTAGGCTCTACTATTTGGAATCAAACGGTTATACAACCTGCACCAATTTACACCCTACACCCAGAAACAGTCAAAAAACATCGCATTGTCAATGATGCAGAAAGTGTACAAGGAGCTATTCGTATAGCAAGTGATTTTCCGGAAAAAACACATCCTGACTTTACGCCCATGATTGTTCTCAATACCTTGTTTGGAGGCTATTTTGGTTCTCGACTAATGAGCAATATCCGCGAGGATAAAGGTTATACCTATGGCATA
The DNA here is from genome assembly GCA_044353325.1 of Chitinophagaceae bacterium. GTDB lineage: Bacteria > Bacteroidota > Bacteroidia > Chitinophagales > Chitinophagaceae > OLB11. The sequence continues at coordinate 17,932 of JBILCF010000032.1, forward strand.
CACAGCTTTATGTACAATAACAAATACAATGGTGTATATATGATATCTACAGAAGCAGGTAAAGATGTGTGCGAAGCAGCTATTCATGAAATCTATGCAGAAATGGAATTGCTCAAAACCGAACTCGTCAGCGACGAGGAATTAACGTTAGTTAAAAATTATCTTCTTGGTAATATTTTAGGCGACTTGGATGGATCTTTTCAAATTATCCAACGTTGGAAAAATTTAATGCTCAATGGATTTACTGAAGACCGTTTCAAGAATAATATCCAAACCTATAAAACTGTTAATGCTGAGAAATTGATGGAACTCGCACAGAAATATTATAATCCTGAATTGTTTTATGAATTGGTGGTGTATTAAGTTTTTTTTACCACAGAGGTAGGAGAGTTTTTACCATAGAGTTAGCTGATTTTTTAACACTTAGGTCGTGAGGGGATTTACCACAGAGTTAGCGGAGTTTTTAACACGGAGAAAACGGAGGGGCTGTCATAGAGTTAACAGAGGGTTTTAGCCCAGAGAGTAATTAGTGTTAAAAATATAATTTTAAATGTATTTTTAGTATTTCATCTGTGTCATCTGCAAAATCTGTGGCTGTAAACCTAATTTCTAAAATTGTAATTTACTCCCAAACGACAAATCGCCAGCATCGCCCAATCCTGGTACGATATAACCTTTAGCAGTTAATTCATCATCAATATCAGCGGCCCATATTTTAAATTCTGGATATTTTTGGCGTAAATTATCAATGCCTTCTGTACAAGCAATTGCTACCACAACATGGACCGCAAGAGGTTGTCCATATTCAAACAATTCGTCCAAAGCCATAATTAAAGATGCGCCTGTAGCCAACATCGGATCAGCAATAATCAATGTTCGACCTGCTAGAGATGGACAAGTCACATACTCT